>JBGPAF010000204.1:0-4268 GCA_041480535.1 Bacteroidia bacterium | reverse complement strand
ATGATGAACCTATAATGCAAATTAATCTGGATATCGGACCCGGCGATCATTTCTACCCATTCTTTACAGGAATTAAAACAGATGAAGCGGCTAAGATCACAGGAGGATCCGATGCTGATATATCTGAATTCCCATGGCAGGTATATCTCGAAGCCGGAGATTATACATGCGGAGGATCAATTATCAGCAGTAATTGGATCATAACTGCAGCTCATTGTGCCAAAAATGATTATGATGAAACAATACCGGCTTCTGAAATGCTGGTAATCGCAGGGGCCAACAATCCCAGGAATGGTCTTGAGGGTAAAGGATATCGGGTAAGTGAAGTAATCGTCCACAAAGATTATAATAGCAAGACGCTCAATAATGATATCGCATTGTTGAAATTAAAAGACCCCGTTAATTACACAAATGCTGAACCAATAAAGCTGGTATCTGCCAAGGATGCAAGTGCAGGAGCAACCGATCCGGGGGTAATGTCGTGGGTTACCGGATACGGGATTACAAGGATCAACCCCGAAACTTATCCTTCAAAACTTCAAAAAGTACATCTGCCTATTATTTCAAACTCACAAGCCTCAACTGTATGGAAGAGTATTCCGGCAACCGATCTTATGGCAGGATATCTTAACGGGAATAAAGATGCCTGCAGCGGCGATAGCGGCGGTCCTCTGGTTGTGCCGGTTTCAAACGGTTATAAATTGGCCGGATTAGTCAGCTGGGGCAGCAGCAATTGCAATACCTACGGGGCATATACACGTTTATCGCTGTTCGAGTCGTGGATCACAGCAAAAACCGGGATAGAAATTACATTTAATGCACCTGTTCCTGCAGGTGATTCAATAATTTGCTCCGGGACAACATCAAGTGAATATCGTGTCAGTCAGGTAACCGGAGCTACAACTTACACCTGGGTTTTAAAACCTGACGCTGCCGGCGTTATTACAGGTAATTCTGAATCGGCCAATGTATTATGGAATAGTGATTTTACAGGCTCTGTAACAATTAATCTGCAGGTCATACGGAATGATGCGGTTTCGGAATGGTCCAAACTAAATGTAAATATTGCAAAGCACACCCGGCTTCTAAGTCAGTCAAAAGACACTGTTATGTGTGCTGACGAACCAATTACACTGTATGTTAATGCAGAAGGATACAACCTGAATTATACATGGTACAAGGACACCAAGGTTATTAAATCAGGTACAACAGATAATGTAAGTGTTACTAACGCCCTTTTCAACGATTCAGGACAGTATTTTTGTGACATAAACGGTTCCTGCGGCAATATAGTTTCCGGCATCACTAATCTGACAGTTCATCCGGTAACAAAAATAAATGATATTTCATCTGATACGGAAGCTGCCTTTGGTGATGATGTATCTCTCGAAGTCAATGCAGAAGGGCACAATCTGACATATCAATGGGAAAAAGACGGTACACCTCTGGCTGACGGGAATAATTCCGGTTTTAATCTGCAAAACGTCAATGCAAATAATATAGGGCTTTATCAGGCTACAGTTACTGGGACCTGTGGAACTGAAACTAGTAGAAAGGTTTATGTTTATGTGAAAAAAGAAGACTTTTTAAAGGATCCTGAAGTTTTTGTATGGCCGACCGTTGCAAATGATGAATTCAATGTAGCGCTTAGCAACGATCAATATTACAATATCTTATTATTTAGTACTCTTGGAAAGCTACTAAAAGAATCTGACAGCTGTCAGTACCAGACAACGGTTGACATCAGTAACATCCCGGCCGGCCTTTATATAATCTCGGTATATAACAGCAATTTCAGAAAATCCTTCAGGCTGATAAAACAATAGCTCTGCTAAAGGATTAAACTGTTAATTTAAAATCCGCACCGGAATAAGCAACTGGTTACTGCAGGTCGATCAAATATTTATACAATTCACTTTTTGTCGAAAGAATAACCGTTGTCGTTGTATCGAATGTCTTTTCGAACGTCTCCATTGATTTAGCAAAACTGTACAAGCTTCGTGATGAGGCCGACTGGTCATAAGCTCCGGCATAGACAGCAGTTGCCCTGGCATCAGCCTGACCCCTTATTTCTTCTGCCTTGCGGTATGCTTCTGACTGAATTGTCTTAAGATCCCTCTCTTTTTCACCATTTATCTTGGAAGCTTCCCCAAATCCTTCTGATTTGAATTTTTCAGCAATGCGGATTCGTTCACTCTTCATCCTTTCATAAACCTGGGTCTGAACATCCACGACATAGTTGAGGCGTTTCAGCCTGACATCCAAAATGACAATGCCAAGATCACTGGCTTTTTGATTAGCCGACTGGAGGATCAGCTTTTGGATGTCCAGCCTGCCTGTCGTTATATCTGAAAGGGTGTCGCCTACCTCTTCTCCTATTGAACCTGATGGAGTCGGTACTCTGTTGCTTGAGCGGACAACTTCTTCAAGGTTGTGGTTTGCAATATAATCACGTGTTTCTCCATCAAGAATATCAGCGATTCTTGACAATGCACCTCTTTCATCAGTCAGCCTTTTGAAGAATTGCAGCGGATCAGTGATCTGCCAGCGGGCATAAGTATCGACAAAGATGAATTTTTTATCCTTGGTCGGAAGCTGGTTTGGATCCCCGTCCCATTCCATAAACCTCTTTTCAAAATAATTAGTTTTCTGTATAAATGGTACTTTTATCTTTAAGCCTGGCGTTATTTTCGCTTTTCCTACGGGTTTCCCGAATTGTGTTACGACTACCTGTTCAGCCTCTTTCACCTTAAAGACAGTATCAAAAATAACTATCAGAGCTACTAACAGGATGGCAAGATTAATAATTGTTTTACGGTATTGCATATCAGTCTGGATTATTTGTCTTTTAATTGCATCTGTAAAAGAGGCAGGACATTATTTCCAGCCTCGTCGGTAATGATCTTATGTCCCAGTTTCGGCAGAACATCACTCAATGTTTCAAGATAGATCCTGCGTTTTGTCACTTCCGGAGCTTTAATGTACTCTTTATATAATGCATTAAAGCGAGCTGCCTCCCCAAGGGCATTGTTCACACGCTCGGCAGCATACCCCTCAGCTTTCTGAATGGTCTCCTCCGCCTGTCCTCTTGCCTTCGGTATTATCTTATTGTATTCTGACCGGGCCTGATTGATCAATGTCTCCTTTTCCTGCTGTGCCTGGTTAACAGCATTGAATGCATCCTTTACCGGATCAGGTGGATTTACATCCTGCAGGATGATTTGCTCAATCTTTATTCCCAGCAAATATTCTGAACACAACTTCTGCATCTCTTCCTGTACCTTGACAGATATCTCAGCCCTTCCGACTGTTAAAACCTCATTTACGGTCCGGTCACCAACTATCTGTCTCATGATTGCCTCGGAAATATCACGCATTGTAGCTACAGGTTCACGCACCTTAAAAAGAAACTTATAAGGATCGTCGATCCGGTACTGCACGACCCATTCCACATCGGCCAGATTAAGATCGCCGGTAAGCATTAATGACTCATCTACAGTTCCGGTTTTGGTATACTCCGATTTAATCCCGGTACTGGTGGTCCGAAAACCAAATTCCTCTTTCTGCTGCCGCTCCACCGCAACCTTATACAACCTTTCAATGATGGGGAATTTATTATGAAGCCCTGATTCTTCTTTTCTGACATACCTTCCAAATCGCGTAATAATACCGACTTCTTCTGGTCTGATCTGGTAAAAGGTCGTCCAGAGAAGGATTATCACAATAATGCCTCCCAGAATATACTTGTAATTAGAAAAGTATTTCTTCCATTGGGGAGGCAGATTTTCCCTGTCAAATTGATTAAAAGCCATTTATGATTGATTTAATGTATTTACACAAATATAAGATAAAAATTCTGCTTTTCTTATTGATTATGAGCCGGAAGTCAATGCTTTAATTAACCTGTACATGAATTCTAATCCTTTGTAGAATTCCTGCACTCCAATACGTTCATCCTTACCATGCGCCCTGACGTCGTCCACATCACCGAACAGGCCGGATACTCCATAAACCGGGATGCCTGCTGACCTGAGTCTTTTCCCGTCTGTTGCTCCGGTTGCCATGACCGGTGTAATTATAACTCCCGGCCACATTGAAGCTGTAAGTCTGTCAACAGCATCAAGAACATCTTCCCTCACTGGAGACATGGGTCCTGAAACTGCAGCATATGTGCATGTAATTTGAATTTGTGGATCGTTAATTATTTGTTTAAGTGTTGCAAGAACATTTTCAGGTGTTTCATCCGGCAGCAGCCTGCAATTGACATT
>JBGPAF010000203.1:0-4273 GCA_041480535.1 Bacteroidia bacterium | reverse complement strand
CGACCACCCAGAGGGGAACAAAAATGTTCTTAGTTCTGAGATTTAACCTGTTACCCATTTCAAGACGCAGTTCGGAGAGTGCCGGCAGTGTTTTTTTTCGGTCGCCTGAAAGGATAAGTGCCAGATCGCCTGGTTTTGCATTTAGTTTATCTGTCCATTTTTTAAGTTCATAAGGAGAATAAAATTTATCAGCAGAAGATTTTAAGGATCCGTCGGGACCATATTTAAGATAAACAAGGCCTTTAGCTCCTATCTGAGGCTTCCTGACAAATTCAGTAAGCTCATCAGTCTGTTTCCTGGAATATTCCGAACAGCCGGGGGTACATATCGCTCCTGTATATTCCGAGCTGTCGAATACTACGAAACCATGCCCTTTAACAGTTTCCGTAATATCAGTTATTTTCATTCCGAACCTGAGGTCGGGTTTATCATTTCCATAATTTTCCATTGCTTCCTGGTACGGTAATCTCAGGAAAGGTTCATTGAATTCTGTCCCCTTTAACTGTCTGAACAGATATTTGGCCAGCCCCTCAAAAGTATCAAGGATATCATCTCTTTCAACGAATGACATTTCGCAGTCGATCTGGGAAAATTCAGGCTGCCGGTCTGCCCTGAGGTCCTCATCCCTGAAACACTTTACTATCTGGAAATACCTGTCAAAACCAGCTACCATAAGCAGCTGTTTAAGCGTCTGTGGTGATTGGGGCAGGGCATAGAATGTTCCAGGCTGCATGCGTGAGGGCACAACGAAGTCGCGGGCACCCTCCGGGGTTGATTTGATAAGGACCGGCGTTTCAACCTCAATAAAACCAATGGAATCCATGTATTTACGGACTTCCTGCACAAACTTATGACGAAGTATTATATTGTTTTTGACGCTGTTTCTACGAAGGTCGAGATACCGGTATTTCATCCTGAGTTCCTCGCCTCCGTCAGTCTCCTCTTCAATAGTAAAAGGAGGTATTTCACTGCGGGTAAGGATATTCAGTTCGTCAACTTCTATTTCTATATCGCCTGTTGGAATTTTTGGATTTTTATTGCTCCGTTCCTTTACTTTTCCTTTTGCCTGTATCACAAACTCACGCCCGAGTTTTCTTGCTTTCTCACAGAGCTCGCTGTTTGTCTCGAGATTGAAAACAAGTTGTGTAATACCATACCGGTCGCGGAGATCCACGAATGTCATTCCGCCAAGGTCTCTTGATTTCTGAACCCATCCGCACAGAGTAACCCGCTTTCCTTCATCTTTAAGATTGAGTTCTCCGCATGTATTTGTCCTGTACATTTTTCTTTTTTTAGATTTCAGCAAAAGTAAGAAAAATTTGGTTTACTGCCTGAGCTGTTACCCCCTTTGCGTTCCCCCCAAAGGGGGCCACCCCCCTGCCCCCCTGAAGGGGGGTTAAAATCCAGTTAAGTAACCGAATTTTCTCCCCCTCTGGGGGAGATGCCGAAGGCAGAGGGGGTCTCATCCAAGAGCTAAGCCCTCTTGAATTTTCTACCTGAGGATGACCCCCTTTGCGTTCCCCCCAAAGGGGGGAAATGAAATCCAGTGCACTTTCTAAGTTTTTCTTTTTAAATTTACGTCATATTCCGTCATACTATGGCAGACAGCAAGGACGAACATTTAATGCGGGCGGCGCTTGATGAAGCAAGAAAAGCATTTGATAAACAGGAGGTTCCTGTTGGTGCCGTGGTTGTATGCAACGAAATGATCATTGCCAGGGCTCACAACCTTACAGAGACACTGAATGACGCGACAGCCCATGCCGAAATGCAGGCTATTACGGCTGCTGCCGGCTGGCTCGGGGGAAAATATCTTGCTGATTGTACGATATTTGTTACTCTTGAGCCATGCGCAATGTGTGCCGGAGCAATTGGATGGAGCCAGGCCGGCAGACTTGTCTATGGAGCTGATGATCCCAAAAAGGGATACACTCTTGTAAAGGGAGCTTTATTGCATCCTAAGACTGCTGTCACTTCAGGTATTCTGGCAAACGAGTGCGGAAAAATGGTTTCTGAATTTTTTAAATCAAAACGATAAGTTTACAAAAAACATTCACTATGACTTTAAACAACGGTAAATCAATTATTAATTTGAAGATCACTCGCCGGGTATCAATTATTCTTTTTCTGGCAATTCTGATAATCATCTATGCTGCCAAAATTATAAAATTCCCTTTGCTTGGGATGAGCCAGCTTGCCTGGACTATGATGATCCTGATTATTTTCCTTGTGATCATTTTTCTTCCGATCGTTCTGAATTACCAGTATATAAGTTATTCAGATGAAGGAGATAATATTATTCTCAGGTACTATTCGACCGGCTTAATTCCAGGAAATAAAAACTCGGTTGAAATAAATAAAAAGACTTTTACGGGTTTTACACTGGAAAAGAAATTCTTTGGCCTGGTGCAGAGTATTACGTTGTATCAGAGGCTTAAAGGTGGTGTTGCAAAGTATCCGCCTGTTTATATAAGTTCGTTAAAACGCGAAGAAAAGGTAAAAATCCTCAAATCGTTGAATTCATTTGCTCCCATAATTAAAGGGAAATCTCAGGGTAACATGAGTTAAATCATTTTTAATGAATAAAGTAGAGCTGTACTTTGGGGATCGTAATTATAAAATATTAAGAGGAATTATTTATTGAGGAATTAAATAAGTTCAAAAACCCCCTTTAATTCCCCCCAGTGGGGGGAAAAAATCATCTTCCTCCCTGGGGGAAGTAAGGGAAGAGGGTGTTTCAATACTAAGAATCAGAATTATTCATAAAGCACAGAGGCTATTTCAATACAAAATACCAACCAAAATACAAAATACTATGAACGTAGATAAGATCATGAACAACCTCGAAAAGAAACATCCCGGAGAGGTTGAATATTTACAGGCAGTCAGAGAAGTGCTGGAATCGATTGAAGAGGTTTATAATGAAAATCCTCAGTTTGAGTCTGCTAACATCATCGAACGCATTGTGGAACCTGACCGTGTGATTGCTTTTAAAGTTCCCTGGATCGACGATGAAGGTAATGTCAAAGTCAACCTTGGTTACCGGATTCAGTTCAATAATGCTATCGGCCCCTATAAAGGAGGACTGCGCTTCCACCCGAGTGTTAATCTTTCAATCCTGAAATTTCTGGGATTCGAACAGATTTTCAAGAATGCTCTGACAACCCTCCCGATGGGAGGCGCTAAAGGCGGGTCGGATTTCGATCCAAAGGGAAAATCTAATGCGGAAGTAATGCGCTTCTGCCAGTCCTTTATGCTTGAATTGTGGAAATATATCGGACCTGAAACAGACGTTCCTGCAGGTGACATAGGTGTGGGTGGCCGTGAAATAGGATTTTTATACGGAATGTATAAACGGCTTAAAGGAGAACATACAGGGGTGCTGACTGGCAAAGGCAGTAACTGGGGAGGATCGCTGATCAGACCTGAAGCTACAGGTTTCGGCGGTATCTATTTTGCAAAAGAGATGCTGGCAACCAGGAATGAGACAATAAAAGGCAAGACCATTTCAATCTCAGGATTTGGAAATGTGGCCTGGGGCGCTGCACTTAAAGCTACCGAGCTCGGAGGAAAAGTTGTAACAATTTCAGGACCTGATGGATATGTTTATGACCCTGAAGGAATTTCAGGTAAAAAGATCGATTATATGCTTGAACTGAGAGCATCAAACCAGGATATTGTTAAACCATATTCATATGTTTTTGAAGGCGTTGAATTCCATGAAGGGAAAAGGCCATGGGAAGTCAAGGTCGATATAGCATTGCCATGCGCAACCCAGAACGAGCTGAGTGGTGATGATGCCAGAACTTTAATCCTGAATGATGTAAAACTGGTTGCTGAAGTATCAAATATGGGATGCACACCTGAAGCTGTTGAAGAATTCAATAAAAACAACATATTGTTTGCCCCCGGTAAAGCTGTAAATGCAGGAGGTGTAGCAACATCCGGACTGGAGATGACCCAGAATTCAATGAAGATGAGATGGAATGCCCAGGAGGTTGACGGCCGGCTCCACGAAATAATGTCAAACATCCACGAACAATGCGTCAAGAATGGAAAGAAATCTGACGGAAATGTGGATTATGTCAAGGGAGCAAATATTGCAGGATTCCTTAAGGTAGCAAATTCAATGCTGGACATGGGGGTAATTTAAGCTTCACGTACTCACCCCCTTATGTTCCCCCTCTCTACTTCGTAAAGAGGGGGAATTTATTTATAATCAATTAATTACACCTCCTCTTTGCAAAGCCGAGAGGGGGACGGGGGGTGAGTT
>JBGPAF010000202.1:0-4275 GCA_041480535.1 Bacteroidia bacterium | reverse complement strand
CCAGGTAAATGGCCCGTTTTACCGTGACGATCAAATCAGCATAGAAATAACCTGGGCATGAATTATTCATTCAATGAAGAAACAACTCCTTTATATTTCAGGGTTATACTGGCATTAACGACTGATGAAAACTATTCTAATCCAACATGTACTCCATAAAGAAATCCACAAAGTTTGGTAATTCGATATACTGGATAGGATTGACAGCAATTTTGTTAGTTAGCTATGGGTTAACGCTTGGGGAATAAGGTGCATTCTGCATGTTTTGTTGACTGATGATAAAATTATGATAGCCGGGATCGGGTGAAATTAATAACTGGAAACAAACCTGGGTTAGCTGTTCATTCCGGTGATGAACGAATAAAAAAAGATTTGTATTCAGGATGTTAAACCAGTAACTTTACATTAAGCATAAATCTAATCAGCTGACTTAATATTATTAATTCTCTCTAAAAAAGGAGGAAATTATGAAAAACAATGTACGTACGTTTTTTGCAATCTTGATTTTTGCATCACCAACAGTAATGGTTCAGGCCCAGGATTCTGAATTTAAAGACACTCCCTGGTTCTCAGGTATGCCCAGCTTCACGATCTATGATGCGGAAGACGTTGAATTTGACAGTTACAATTTCTTCAATGGTAAAAATTGCACAAAAGTTGAAGGTAAAAAATTCAAAAGAACTTATTCATTGAAGGAAGATGCGCAGAAATCAAGCGCTACTCAGATTATACGCAACTATGCGAACGCAATAAAGAACAATGGCGGAACTGTCATTTACGAGGGAATGCCTCAGAATGCCGATTGTGCTGATAACAATGGTTTAAACATGGTTGTGGGACAGGCCATTAAAGATGGAAATGAGTTATGGGTCGAAGTGGTTACGCTCCAGGGGGATGACTATTATCTAACTATAGTATTGAAAGAACTGATGAAACAGGATGTAACGGCAAGCGACATGTTTGACGCCCTTAACCGTGACGGTCATATAGCTCTTTACATAAACTTTGATACCGGCAAATCAAATATCAGGGATGAATCCAAACCAATCATCGAACAGATTGTCCAGATGATGAAATCAAATCCGGATCTTAAAATTGGCGTTGAGGGACATACAGATAATGTCGGGACTATGGCATCTAACAAGACATTGTCAGAGAATAGGGCAAAGTCGGTGGTTTCTGCAATTGTCAGCAAGGGAATCTCTGCTGAACGCCTGAGTCCTGCGGGTTATGGCCAGGATAAACCCATTGCCGATAATAATACAGAAGAAGGAAGAGCTAAGAACAGAAGAGTTGAACTTGTTAAAAAGTAAACAAAATTTCTATGGTTGAATCTTAACTTCATTGACAGTAAAAAGATAGTGAGGTGCAATTATGAAAGCCCTAAGTAATATTATAAAAACCACGACATACAGAAATATCTTCCTGACCATACTTTTTTCAGGTTCATGTCTGTTTCACAATTTTGTGAGCGCTCAGATATTTTATGCGAAACTTACTGATGCTGAGATCAGGACTGTAATCCCAATCCTGAAAGCAGAAATTGCAGGATACACAAACCTTTCCGAATCTATGAAAAAGGGAACTGATATACGGCATCAGCTATTTCTTGATATACAATCAGGAAAAACTGATCCGCTCGACTGGCTGAAACAACATTCAAAACATATCATAGTCCCGCCAGGAGCCATATACCAGCCAGCCTGCTCAAGGGAAGTATCCATAAAGGGTTGGGAAATTTTTCTGGAAGACAAGGAATTAAATGCAAAACCTTCAGCTGTTCCGACAGCTGTATTCACATTCGGGAAAGATCTTCCTGCCATTAATAAACATCTGCTTGGAGATAACATAACCCCTGAAAGCTATAACAAGTTCACTGAAAATCCTTATAATGCAACCGATCCGAGCTTTAATAAGATGAGATTATTTATTAAAGATGCGGACTCATTCTATGCTAAAAACGGATTCTCCATCCATTATAGCGACTATTTCCCTGTTGCCACTGCCTTTGGTTTCTCTCACCCTGAGGATGAAGAACTAATCTCAGGTTTTCTGAATATGTTTGATTGGACATTACTCGATCCTTTCTATCCTGATGTACTTAAACAATGCAGATCGTATATAATGGGACCAGTCATTGAAATCAGTGCTAAGTATGAACTTCTGGATAAACTTTTTAGTTCCCCTGATATTAGTAAGTCAATTGATGCGAATACCAGAAATAGTCTGAATAATGCCGGAATCACGGAAGATCGTTACGCTCTGGTAAAGTCTTCGCTCTTAAGCGCACGCCTCGACAGCGAATACCCTGAAGGAATTGAAGTACCCTCACTTGATTTCACTCCAACCACCCAGGAAGAGAAGGAGATAGCCAAGACAGTAGCCATAATGAGGGAGGATGCTCTCGCCAGAAAGAACAATATCACAATATACAATAAATTCAAAGCTGAACTTGATCCGATTATCGATTCCCTTCAGAATCATATGGGAGGGGAATACTGATAGCTGGCTGTTGGTGTTAAATAAATATAACAATGTTGGAAATTCCCGAATCAAGAACAATCAGTTTACAGGCAGGCAATATCTTGACAGGCAAAAGGATTACAGAGGTATTTAATGCTACAAGTCACCATAAATTTGCATTTTTTTACGGCGACCCTGCAGGATATCCTAAAATTCTTAAAGGAAGGCAGGTCAAATCAGCAAATGGACATGGAATGTTTGTTGACATCTGCTGTGATGATAATACTTTCATTTCGATCGGTGAGGGTACAAACATGAGATATTATTTACCATCCGAACAGCCTCCTGACAAATACCAGCTGCTGATTGTATTGGATGATAGCAGTTATGTTGCCTTCAATGTTGCAATGTATGGCGGGATATGGGCATATAAAGGCAATTTCGATAATTCATATTACCTTCTCAGCCTGAACAGCACTTCCCCTCTTGAAGATGCTTTTGATGAAGCATTTTTTGAAAACCTTCTCATAAGTGCACCAAAGGATATTTCTGCAAAAGCTTTGCTGGCTACCGAACAGCGCATTCCGGGCATTGGTAACGGGGTTTTGCAGGATATCCTGTTCAATGCCGGCATTCATCCCAAACTCAAAAAATCCAATCTGTCCGATTTTGAAAAAGCACAACTATTTCAAAGTATTAAAACAACTCTGAAAAATATGACAGACATGGGGGGTCGTGATACTGAAAAGGATTTTTTCGGTAACAACGGAGGCTATAAAACATTGCTTTCAAAAAATACAGTCAAGCATCCTTGTCCTAAGTGCGGCGATCTGATTGTGAAAGAGGCTTATCTGGGGGGTGCTGTCTACTTCTGCCCAACCTGTCAGAAACTCTAAGACGTGAACTAAACTAAAATCTGCTATGAATCCGCGTATTAAAATATGCTGCATCAGTACTATTGATGAAGCCAGGACTGCCATTGAATTTGGTGCTGACGCTATCGGACTGGTGGCCAGAATGCCCAGCGGTCCGGGACCGATCCCCGATGAGCTGATCAGGCAGATCGCTCTGGCAGTTCCACCGCCTGTCGCCACTTTCCTGCTGACAAGCGAGACTGCGGCAAAGGAGATAATTAACCACCATAAAAGAACCCTGACTAACACCATCCAGATAGTTGACCTGCCCCGGAATGGAACTTACTTTCAACTGAAAACTGCCCTGCCATCAGTTAAAATAGTACAGGTTATTCATGTTATTAACGAAAAATCAGTAGACCTGGCTATTGAAATATCTGAACATGTTGATGCATTACTTCTTGACAGCGGGAATCCGAACCTGAAAATAAAAGAACTTGGAGGAACAGGAAGAGTTCACAACTGGAACCTAAGCAGGCAGATCAGGGACAATTCCAAATGTCCGGTTTTTCTGGCCGGCGGGCTGAAACCCGAAAATGTCAGACTGGCTATTGAGGTAGTCCAGCCGTTTGGTATTGACGTTTGCAGCGGGGTCAGAACCAATGGTAAACTTGACAGGCAAAAATTATCAGATTTCTTTCTTAATATATCAGACCACTAAAGCTATAAGCAAATGGCAAAGATCAGACAGGATCATGAACTTCCTGAATCAATTGTTGATTGGGGATGGAAATACCATCACCTGGGAATTCCGACAAAAAAGAAGATGGCTGACGAGACTTACTTACCCCAATTCAGGTTTTACGTATCAGGTTTCCTCACCAGTCCTTATGGCATTGAATGGATGAGATTTGAAAAGGATAGCCCGATTATTAAAATAATCCAAACAATTCCTCAT
>JBGPAF010000201.1:0-4299 GCA_041480535.1 Bacteroidia bacterium | reverse complement strand
TTTAATGTCTTGTCAGTAAAAACACCGGTCGGGCATACCTCAACAAGGTTACCGCTGAATTCATTTTCAAGAGGTCCCTCTTCATACCGGCCGAAATAAACGTGATTATGGGATCCGAAAACATTTAAATCTTTACCACCTGCATAATCCCTGTAGAACCTTATGCACCGGTAACATTGAATGCAACGGTTCATTTCATGCTTAATAAATGGCCCGAGGTTCTGGTTATTATATGTTCTTTTTTTGAAATTAAATCTTCTGTAATTATGACCTGTCATAACAGTCATGTCCTGTAAATGGCATTCACCACCTTCATCGCAAACCGGACAATCGTGAGGATGATTGGTCATCAGGCTTTCAATGACTGCAGCACGGAATGCTTTAGCTTCAGGATCTTCAATTGACACTATCAGACCCTCAGTGACAGGTTCCATGCAAGACATTACTATACGGCCTCTCATGTCATCCTGATCCTTGAATTTCTTTACTGCACAAAGCCTGCATGCCCCAACAGAACCAAGGGCAGGATGGAAACAGAAATGAGGTATATCTAATCCAAGAGCAAGACAGGTCTCCAGAAGATTTTTCTTCGGCTTAACTTCATAATATTTCCCGTCTATCCGGATTTTAGTCATCATTACCTCCAGGGACATTTTTTTTCATCAATATGCTTTACAAAATCATCATAAAAATAGTTCAGCCCGCTTTGCAGTGGTTCTGCCGCACCTGGTGCATGGGCACAGAATGTATTGCCCGGACCCATATATTTTGTATGAAACTTCAGTATATCAAGGTATTCCATCTTGCCGGTTCCTTCCTCAATTGATGCGAGCATCTTTTCAACCCATGGAAGACCTTCACGGCAGGGTGTGCACCAGCCGCAGCTTTCAAGCGCAAAGAATCTTTCAATGTTATGTATAAATGCAACAGGACAGGTTTTGTCATCAAGAATAATCATGGTCCCTGTCCCCATTCTGCTTCCTGCAGCAGCAACAGTTGAAAAATCCAATTTAACATCCAGATGCTTTTCTGTCAGAAAGTCGGTAGATACTCCGCCTGGCAATGCACCTCTGAATCGATATCCATCTGCCATTCCACCGGCATGTTCTTCGAGCAATTCACGTACTGTTATTCCCAGCGGCAACTCCCAAGTTCCCGGATTTTTTACTCTGCCGCTTACACCATAAAGTTTTGTACCACCTGTTCCTGTAAGGCTCAGACCCTTGAACCACTCTGCACCATTATCAATTATATGTGATATCCAGGAGAGTGTTTCAACGTTGTTCACTACAGTTGGTCTGCCAAACAAGCCACTGATAGCAGGAAATGGAGGTTTAGTCCGGGGAACAGCCCTTTTCCCCTCAAGGGAATTAAGCAATGCTGTTTCTTCGCCACAAATATATCTGCCTGCACTTGAATGGACATAAATATCAAGATCAAAGCCAGATCCTAAAATGTTTTTTCCAAGATAACCTGCTTCATAGGCTTCATTAATAGCTTTTCGAAGTTCAGCTTCAGCTTTCTTATATGCCCAGCGAAGAAAAATATAGGCTTTTTGAGCTTGTATGGCATAGGCTGAAATAATCATTCCTGCAATAAGCTGGTGCGGATTCCCTTCAAGAAGAAACCTGTCCTTAAAAGTACCCGGCTCCATTTCGTCAGCATTGCAAACCAGGTATTTTGGTTTCGGGTTTTCATCATCCATCGGGACAAGGCTCCATTTAACACCCGTAGGGAAGCCGGCACCACCTCTTCCAAGAAGGTTTGATGCTTTGACCAGGCTGGTCACTTCAGCAGGTGTCATTTCCTTCAAAGCCTTGCTTGTTCCACCATAACCGCCGGCCTGAAGGTATTCCTTCAGACTAAGAGGGGAAGATCCGGGTTTAATATGTTTTGTCAACGGTCTTTCCATCACTGGTTATTTATAATTGCCAAGCAGTTCATCAACCTTTTCAACTGTCAGGTTATTAAAATGATCATGATTAATCATCATGGCAGGTGCATGATCGCAATCGCCGAGACATGAAATCGGGAGAAGAGTAAATCGTCCGTCAGAAGTTGTTTCTCCGAAGCTGATCCCAAGTTTTTTTGATATACACTCATATATCGATCCGAATCCCATAATCATACAGCTGACGCTGTCACATACAAGTATTACATTTCTGCCAACCTGTTTACGATATATACGGCTGTAAAATGTTGCAACTCCATCTACCTCTTCATTTGACATCATCAGTATCTGTGCAATGTCCCTGACTGATTCATCAGACACCCAGCCGCGATGATGCTGTACAATCTTAAGAGCATCTACACAAGCCACCGCCGGATATGGATAATGTTTGACTTCTTCCAGTATTTCCTTCTTTTCTTCTTCAGTCAGCATTGCAATTATATACTTGTTCTTCTTTCAATTTGTCATCTGTCAAGATCTGCCAGCACAAAATCCATTGCACCAAGAATTGCCAGCAGATCAGGAATCGTGTAACCTTTACTTATAAATGGTAGCATCTGCATATGCGGAAAAGACGGGGTTCTAATCCGAGATCTGTATGATGATGTACTTCCGTCGCTTATCAGGTAATAACCGTTACTGCCTTTAGCTGCTTCAATAGGCACCATTGCCTCTCCTGCAGGGATAACCGGACCCCATGAGACACCAACAAAATGAGTAATGAGGGTTTCAATATCTGTCATGGTTTTATCTTTCCTGGGCGGTATTGCCAGTGGGTGATCTGATTTGTAATGTCCGGCAGGCATTTTTTTTATGCATTGCTGAATAATCCTCAGGCTTTGACGCATCTCTTCCATACGTACCAGCGCCCGGTCATAGCAGTCACCATTTTTACCCAGCGGGATATCAAAATCAAATCTTTCAATGCCTGAATATGGCCGTTTTTTGCGATAGTCCCAATTATAACCCGTAGCTCGGAGACCAGCGCCAGTAATTCCCCATTCAATTGCTTCTTCTGAAGTATATACTCCGATACCTATATTTCTTGCTTTGAATATCTGGTTTTTAATTACAATATTGTCAAACTCTTTCAGACGTTTAGGAAGGTAATCGACAAAATTCTGCATTAGTCTATCCCAGCCTTCAGGGAGGTCGTGAGCGACTCCTCCTATCCTGAACCAAGACGGATGCATGCGTGCACCAGTAATAGCAGAAACAATATCAAAGATTCGTTCCCTGTCGTTAAATGCATAGAAAACAGGAGACATCTGTCCCAGATCCTGGGCAAAAGTTCCCAGCCAGACTAAATGACTGGCAATGCGGAACAACTCGCTCATCATAATGCGTATCACATTGGCCCTGTCAGGAACTTCAATGCCTGCCAGTTTTTCAACTGAAAGCAGGTAAGCCAGGTTATTCATCACACCACCCAGATAATCAATGCGGTCAGTATATGGTATAAAAGTATGCCACGATTGCCTTTCTCCCATCTTTTCAGCCCCGCGGTGATGGAATCCTATATCCGGTATAATGTCTACAATATCTTCGCCATTCAGTTGAACAATAAGTCTTAACAGGCCATGTGTCCCCGGGTGCTGGGGACCGATATTCAGGAACATGAAATCGCTGTCTTCACTTTTTGTGTCTAACCCGTATTCTTCAGGTATAAACTTAAGATTGGCTTCTTCTTCATCCCTGATCTGTTCAGTCAACACAAATGGATCAAGTTCAGTAGCCCTTGCAGGATGTTCTTTTCTTAAAGGATGTCCCTGCCACGTTTTTGGCATAAATATCCTTGTCAGTCTTGGATGACCATTGAAGCTTATACCAAACATGTCAAATACCTCACGTTCATACCAGTTGGCTGATGCCCAAATATTTGTTATGCTCGGAATTGAGAGATCCTTATCTTTAAGAGGTACTTTTATACGGATATCTTCATTTCTTTCAAAAGAAGTAAGGTGATATACTACTGTAAAATCACTGTCTGGCTGATCCAACCGGTTTGTTCTTGTCCTCTCATCAATACCGGTGAGATCATATAACATTTTAAATGGCAGAGTGATTTCGTTCTTCAGGTATTTTAATAATGGGATCAGACTGTTCCTGTCTATCCAGATGGTAGCAGTTCCATCTCTTGTAAATTGTTGAAACAGGATAGCTTGAGCTCCAAATTTGGACTCCAGTACAGCATTTACATTCTGGTTGTTACTACTCATATAAATCCGGAACTTCAATACCTGTTTTCATACCTCATTCATCGGGCGGATGGTCCCCATCTTACATCTTTCTTCCTGCTTGATATCTCTCATGCTGATCTTTTCTGCCTTATGAATGCCCTGAGGCCC
>JBGPAF010000200.1:0-4328 GCA_041480535.1 Bacteroidia bacterium | reverse complement strand
GTATTTTAAGATATCCCCAATGGTTTAGTACTATCAATAGTAGTACATTCCTACACCTTTCAATATTAACATGATTTTTCTGATGACTAAAAAGATTTATCATTTGATTGAATTTATTCCTGTTCAATTCTTTACGGAACTATAGAAAGTGGATTTTATGTCGGATCAAAGGATAATATAGTTTTTTCACCAATTCTACTATGACAGAATTGGAAAACATTGATTATGATTTTTTAAGAGCATAATAAATAAACAAATCAATATGACACCAATCATTTTGTAAATTACACAGACTATTGATACGTTGAATAAAGCTGTTGCGGGTGCTCCCGCTCTTCCCACGCAACCTGCCCCGGAAATAACAACATTGTTGGACATCATTATGAAAGGTGGCATTATAATGATACCAATTGGCATTCTATCAATTATAGCTGCATATGTTTTCATTGAGCGTTATTTAACTATAAGGCGCCATGTTAGCGCGGATGTGGATTTCATGAACAACATCCATGACTTTATTCTAAAAGGGCAAACCGATTCAGCTCTTACACTATGCCAGAATACAGCAAAACCGATTGCCAGAATGATAGAGAAAGGAATTTCCCGTTTAGGCAAACCCATCAAAGAGATTGAAGAATCCATTGAGATAGCAGGTAAATTTGAAGTTTACGACCTGGAAAAAAACGTACAGATACTTGCTGTTATTGCAGGAATCGCTCCCATGTTCGGCTTTCTCGGAACCATTATTGGTGTAATAAAAATATTCTATAATATTTCAATGACGAGTGATGTCAGCATCGGCAGCGTATCTGCCGGACTCTATACCAAAATGGTGAGCAGCGCTTCCGGGCTGATTGTTGGTATTGTCGCATATATCGGTTACCATTGGCTCAATATAATTTTAAACAAAGCTGTCCACCAGCTTGAATGGAACGCCATGAATTTCATTGACCTCCTAAAAAGTCCTCTAAAAAGCCCTTCAAAATGATTGAACTTCGTAAGAAAAAAGACTTTACAGCTGAAGTTTTCACTTCATCCATGAACGATATAATGTTTTTTCTTATGTTGTTCTTCATCATCATCTCAACGCTACTCAATCCGAGCATGATAATGGTTTCATTGCCCAATTCGAGGTACAGCCAGTCGATTCAGAAGAAAGAGATTAATTTGACAATGACCAAAGAGAAGATTTATTTCGTGAACAACACTCAGGTTCCTTTTGATGCACTTGAAACGCAACTGAAAAAAGAACTGAAACGTTATCCCGATGCCTTCATCATGTTGCGTTTTGATAATACACTCCCCATACAGGATTTAGTGAATGTACTTTCTTTGGGAAACAAGTTGAATGGCAAAATGATCATTGCCACGGCAAAGCAACGTTAAACCCCAAAAGAAGTAGAAAAAATTGGCAAGTGCTGTTTTGAAGGATCAAAAATGAAAATATTCTTTATATTACCTTAATGATAACAATTATATGATAAGCAACTTCTTACAATCCACACATAAAATTTCAAAAAAAACTTTTCTTTTAATCATTTTATTAATGGTACCACTTATGGCCTCTGCATCCGCAGGTAAGGTACCATCAGTTGGGCCTGTCAGGGTTGAATTCATAATTTTCGGACTAATACTCTTAGGAGTTGCACTTCTTCATAAACAGACTTTCTGGGTTGCTGTAACAGGATTGACAGTCCTGCTGATTTTTAAATTCGTTTTTGATCCGGGATTCCATCTTACGGAGCATGTGTTCGGACAAAACTCCATGCATGAACAGCTCATGAATAAAGATCTCCGACAGGGTGAATGGGGTATAATTCTGAACCTTCTGGGATTATTGCTTGGGTTTGCGATTCTGGCAAAGATATTTGAAGAATCAGGTGTCCCTGAAGCTCTTCCTAAATTTCTTCCAAATGACTGGAGGGGCCCATTTATTCTTCTCGTGTTTGTATGCGTAATCTCTTCATTTCTCGATAATATTGCAGCTGCCCTGATCGGTGGAGCAATTGCCATTGTGGTTTTCAAAAACAAAGTTCATATTGGTTTCATTGCTGCCATTGTAGCCGCCAGTAATGCCGGTGGCAGTGGCAGCGTTGTTGGTGATACTACAACTACAATGATGTGGATTGACGGGGTAAGTCCTTTGAATGTTCTTCACGGATTCGTTGCAGCATTGACAGCACTTGTTTTCTTTGCCTGGTTTGCTTCCCACCAACAGGATAAATACCAAAGAATCCATAACGATCCCAACATAACAGTTAAAATCGACTGGATTAGATTGTTGATAGTTTTTATGATGCTTGTAGGAGCAATTATTTCAAATTTCCTTTATGATATGCCTGCGCTTGGAGTATGGATAGCTATTATAATTGGAGCTATGCTAAGACCTATTCCTTGGAAAGAGGTACCTGGCTCAATTAAGGGAACTATTTTTCTTTTATGCCTTGTTTTTTGTGCATCTCTAATGCCAGTTGAGGATCTGCCTGATGCTTCCTGGATGACTGCATTGATGCTTGGTTTTGTTTCGGCTGTATTTGATAATATCCCATTAACAAAATTATGTCTTGAACAAGGCCATTATGATTGGGGAATGCTCGCCTATACGGTTGGTTTCGGAGGATCGATGATATGGTTCGGTTCATCAGCAGGAGTAGCAATCACGAACAAATTTCCTGAAACCCGTCATGTAGGCCGTTGGGTAAAGAACGGTTGGCATGTTGCAGTGGCTTATATAATTGGTTTTACAGTATTATTTCTTACAATGGGATGGGAACCGGCAGACAACAGGGAACATAAGATTGTTAATTGTCCCGTTCCTGGTTGTCCTATGGCAAATAAACCTGATGCCCAAAAGAGTGAATGATTGATTATTTAATAAACTAATAAAACTAACGCACAATGGAAGACAGTAACTTTTATGTAATATTTATCGTTGGGGCAATTATTTTTGTGTTTGCTCTTTTTCTTTCAAGTTTAGAGCGTTTCAAGAAATTTTTCAATATTCTTTCATGGATAACAGCTATCGCTTTAATATTATTAGCAGTATAGTATTTCTTTTTGCGATAAAGTTTTTTAAGCTGTAAGAAGCCCCACAGAACTTGGTACAACTGTTGTCTCAACTTTTTCGCCATGATTTGTTAGCCTGGAATCAGCTGTTTTAAACCAATACTTTTTTAACTTAAAAACAGATATCATGATTAGTAGTTTATTTTGGATTATTCCGATTTCAGCGCTCACACGTTGTTGTTTGCCTGGATCTTTTACAAGGGAATGATGAAACAGGAGGAAGGGACAGACAAGATGAAGGAGATTGCTGCCTATGTCAGGGAAGGTGCAATGGCCTACCTGAAAAGCCAATATACTGTTGTTGGCAAAGTATTCATCATTCTTTCTATTTTGTTGCTCATCCTGGCTTATATGGGCGTACAAAACCCATTTGTCCCCGTTGCATTTCTTACAGGAGGTATCTTTTCCGGGCTTTGCGGTTATCTTGGAATGAGAACTGCAACATATGCATCGAACAGGACTGCATGGGGTTCTTCAAAATCCTTAAACAAAGGTTTAAAGATTGCTCTCAGGAGTGGTGCGGTTATGGGTCTTGTTGTTGTGGGATTTGGATTACTCGATATTGCTTTGTGGTTCCTTTTGCTTACCAAGGTTGTTTTCACCCCGGAACATATGGTAACGGGACTCAAGTGGCTTGGCCTTACATTTGTTCAGCAGGGAATTGATCAGCACCAGGCATTTGTTGAGGTTACTGCTACAATGATCACATTTGGTATGGGTGCATCAACACAAGCACTCTTTGCACGTGTTGGCGGCGGCATATTTACTAAAGCTGCCGACGTAGGCGCTGACCTGGTTGGTAAAGTTGAAGCAGGAATTCCTGAAGATGACCCGCGTAATCCCGCAACAATTGCTGATAATGTTGGTGATAATGTAGGTGATGTTGCAGGTATGGGTGCAGACCTTTATGAATCATATGCCGGATCCATCCTTTCAACCGCAGCTCTTGGCGCTGCCCTTCCGGCTATAGTTGGTCAGGCTGATTATCAGATTAAAGCTATTATTGCTCCAATGCTGGTTTCAGCAATAGGTATATTGCTTTCAATAGCAGGTATTTATATGGTAAGAACAAAAGAAGATGCATCACCAAAAACTCTTCTTCGTGCGCTTCTGCTTGGAACCGGAGGCAGTTCTGCCCTTATCCTTGTTGTTCTTGCAGTTATGGCTTGGGCAAACTGGATAACATGGGGTGTATTCGGTGCTGCAGTCTCAGGTCTTGTTGCTGGTGTTATTATCGGTCAGGCTACAGAATATTTTACATC
>JBGPAF010000199.1:0-4330 GCA_041480535.1 Bacteroidia bacterium | reverse complement strand
CCATCACGACACCAATATAATACCGAACGAGCAGGTTTTTAGATTCAGCAACCACTTTGCGTGTTGCAAGATGATGTTCAGTGGGAACAAAAAGAAGAAGACCGTCCTCGAACATATTTTCGTCTTTCAAAAAAAAGAAAGCTATAAAAAGTATCGAGAACAATCCGACAAAAATATTTCCTGCGACACTTATAAAATTGCCGAGCATGGAACCTACGCTTCCAAGATTTACAACCGTTTTGGCTTTATCAACAAGAAAATCCTGGATTGTCTGCCCTGAGGGGATAGCCCCGAGCAGATGAAGCTTTTCATCCAGCCATTGCAGAGGACCCTGCAGGTTCTGAGCAACCTGGCCCACATCGATCCTGGAGATTGTCTCTGCCTGGTTGATAATGAGGGGGACAAAAATGGCTATCAATCCAAGCAATACCAATACGATTACAATAAGTGATAATAATGCACTTAGAAAATGAGGCATCCTGAGCTTCTTTATATGAATCTTATCAAAAAACCGTACAAGCGGCTGACCTATAAATGAAAGGACAGCTGCAATAAGCACCCAGGCAATTATGTAAGAGAAACGCCAGATCATATATCCGATGATCGCGAGGACTAAAATGTATCCGGTATATTTTAAGACTTGTTTCATGAATGATAGGGTTTATAAACTTATAAATTTAGGGAAAATCTTTTAACCACGGAGTTACACGGAGTTAAAACGGAGTTGCACGGTTTAAAGACTCCGTGTTTTTTCTGCGTGTCACTCAATGTTACTCCGTGGTTAAAAAAGAATCAGGAAGAAGTTCTTTTATATTTCAGGGAATATACAAGCATTAATATCGCTGAAACTGCTGCTGTTGCAGCTCCGAAATAGAATGGAACCGAAGAATTGACCTTATCGTAAAGTGAGCCTGCAATCATACTGGCGGGCAATAGGGTAATGCCAAGCATGGCATTGTAAATACCCAGTCCAGTACCTTTTTTATTCTTATCTATCATATCGGAAATAAAAGCTTTTTGTATCCCGTCGGTTGCAGCTGAATATAAGCCATAAAGCGCAAAAAGGGCAATAATAGCCCGGGTACTGGTTGTGATTCCGAATCCATAATAGACAACAGCATAGATTAAAAAACCTGTTATCAGGATCTTCTCCTTGCCGACTCTGTCAGCAAGCGACCCTACCGGAATTGATGCAAAGACAGAAACGACATTTGTGACCATATATACCAGGGGTATCAGCGCAACTTTCACACCCACGTCATTTGCCTTGACCATAAGCAGCGCATCAGTTGAATTGCCAAGTGTGAAAACAAACACTATCCCCAGAAAGAAATAATACTTTGCCGGGAACTCCTTAAAATGAAATTTTGCGAACAGGTCCTGCTTGTTCTTTCTGGCTTCCTTTATCCCGAATATTATAACGAAAATAGCCAGTATGGCAGGTATGCCTGAAATAAGGAATATCATCCTGTAGTTTCCGGGAATTGATGACAACATTGCAAATGCAATCAGCGGACCAACTATTGCACCGCTGTTGTCCATTGCTTTCTGTAATCCGAAGCTCCTGCCACTGTCGCCATCAGTTATAGAACCAGCGATAAGACTATCACGCGGGGCAGTTCTGATGCCCTTGCCGAACCGTTCAATGAACCGCAGGATAAGTACCTGAATGGGAGAGACTACAAAAGTATACAGTGGAATTATGAGGGCGGACAATCCATATCCAATCAGTAAAAATGGTTTGTTCTTTCCGATCTTGTCACTCCAGAAGCCCGACAGCGCCTTGATAAGTGCTGCCGTGCTTTCAGCAATGCCCTCTATTAATGCCAGACTGGTCTTTGATGCGCCTATCGACATCAGGAACATTGGCATTACTGAATAGACCATCTTTACAGATGTGTCGGTCAGAAAGCTTGTGAGTCCTGTAAAGAGAATATTCCTGTTAAATCCCAAGAATTTACTTTCCTTATTCTCTTTAATTGTTCTTTTCATCCCTCGTGGTGTTGATCCTGAATAATTTAAAAATATTGACCACCAATAATGGTATGAGCGACATTAATACTACAACGAGCCAATGTTTGCCATCCAGCGCGGTGAGACTGAAAGCATCACGTATTGGAGGGATGAGGAGTACTATCAAAGCTAAACCGGCAGAAGCTGCAATAGCTCCAATGAGCGGTATATTCTTAAACGGACTTATTGCCAGCGATGACCTTGTGTTTGAATGCAGGTTGCGTACATGAACAAGCTGTGCAAACATAAGCGTTGCAAAAGCCATTGTCTGACCAAGGGCCATGCCCTGCTCGCGCAAGCCAATTATGAAAGCTGCCAGGGGGATTGCACCTATCATTATACCCTGATACATTATACGCCATACCATGCCATTGGTCATAAAACCTTTCTTTGAATTCCTTGGTTTCCGGTTCATTATATTTTTTTCAGCCGGATCAACACTCAGTGCAAGAGCCGGCAGACTGTCAGTCACCAGGTTCACCCAAAGTATATGGATTGGAAGGAGGGGAGTTCCCATGTTGAAAACAGATGTTACAAGCAAAAGGAAAATTTCACCTATATTGGTTGAGAGGAGAAACTGAATCGCCTTGAGGATATTGTCATAAATTCTTCTTCCCTCTTCGATCGCAGATACAATTGTGGCAAAATTATCATCGGTCAGGACCATATCTGCGGCTCCCTTAGCCACATCAGTACCGACAATTCCCATTGCAGCTCCTATATCTGCCTGCTTGAGAGCCGGTGCATCATTAACCCCATCACCTGTCATGGCAACCACCTCATTATGGCTCTGCCATGCTTTTACTATTCGGACCTTATGCTCCGGAGCCACTCTTGCATATACTGAGTACTTTGCTACATTCTCAATGAACTCATCCTCACTGAGTTTTTCGAGTTCCGCCCCGGTTATGGCAGTGTCGCCTTCCTTGAATATTCCGATTTCGCGGGCAATAGCCATCGCCGTATTTTTGTGATCACCGGTTATCATCACAGGGCGGATACCGGCAGCGTTGCATTTTGCAACAGCATCAATGACCTCAGGCCTTGCAGGATCGATCATCCCAAGCAATCCAATAAAAATAAGACCATTCTCAAGTTCACCTATATGGACTTTTTGCGGGGCTTCAGACAGATCCCTGTATGCCATTGCCAGAACCCGTAATGCCGAATCAGCCATTGTCTCATTTGCCTGGAGTATCTTTCGTTTATCATCTGAATTTATTGGTCTTATCTCTCCATGAATAATTATTTTGTCACACACGCTGAGAACTTCGTCGAGACCGCCTTTTACATTAATCCGGGTCTTATTTTCAGACATCCTGTTGACTGTTGTCATGCGTTTTCTTTCTGAATCGAACGGAATTTCAGCAACCCTGGGGAATTGCTTTTCAATTTCATTTTTATACATCCCATACAGTATGCCAAAATCAAGCAGGGCAGTCTCAGTAGGATCGCCTGTAAATTCAAACTTGCCATCCTCATTGGTCCTTATCTGTGCATCAGCGCATAATACAGATATTGCAAGCAGTCTTTTTTCCTCCTCATTCAGAACAGTGGCAGGGGCAGCCCTGTTTATAACATCTTTTTTATGATTGACATAAGCCTCAACAACAGTCATTTTGTTCTGGGTGAGAGTACCCGTCTTATCAGAGCAGATCACCGTAGCACTTCCGAGGGTTTCAACAGAGGGAAGAGTACGGATTATGGCATTCCTTTTAACCATGCGCTGTACACCGATTGCCAGAACAACCGTGGATACAGCAGGAAGGCCTTCAGGGATGGCAGCAACAGCAAGGCTGACTGCAGTCATGAACATGCTTATGACAGAGTTGCCATACAAAACTCCTACAATAAAGATCACTGCGCAAATTATCAATGCTGCAGTCCCGAGAACCTTACCAAGCTGTTCGAGTCGCCTGCTCATAGGTGTCTCGGTATCAACAGTCTCCTGAAGCATATTTGCAATTTTACCTACTTCAGTCTTCATTCCTGTTGAGATTACAACGCCACGGCCACGGCCATAAGTTACCATACCGCTTGAAAAGGCCATGTTTATGCGGTCACCAAGAGCAACTTGCAGACGATCTGGCAGTATAACGCGGGCGCACGCATTGATACGCCCGCCTCGTACAGTGCAGCGCGCAATGCAGTCGTGGTTGTCACTCAAGACCTGTATGTTCACGCCATCTCTAACGCAAGCGGCGCGCAACTGTGGCGCATTAAACCGACACCCCGCACGGGGGGGACGGTTGGGGCCGGGCTTGATACCGAGCATGCCGAAGTAGCTGCGGGTTATCCGGCGATTGCCGATGTGCAT
>JBGPAF010000198.1:0-4330 GCA_041480535.1 Bacteroidia bacterium | reverse complement strand
CTCTCTCTTCAGGATGCTGGCTTCTTTAAAATAAAGTGTAAAACGTTTAGAAACGCCGGAAGATTTTTATAAAGGTATTTTACTGACTATTTAAACCGGGAAGCTATAGTTTCTTTTTTTTGGTCCTTTAAGATATTTGTTATTCCCCTGACTCTTTTTGTTTGCCTTAATAGTAGGATAAGTGTGGATGGTTTTTTTTTGCCTGCATTCACTTTTGTTATTTTTTTTCCTGGCTTTTGGTGCGTCAAAGGGAACGAAAATAACTGGCAGATATACTGCCAGGAAAAACAGGCTTAAGAATTTTATTCTGTTAATTTGCATTTTCACAACATTTTTTTAATATTACAAGCATAGGTTGTTAATTAAAATCAAGCCCTTAATTCAACCCTTTCGGCTGCCATTTGTGAATAGAAATATGTTATGCCATTTATCTCGGTCATATTCAATACTTTAAAACCATTCAGTTTTAATAGTCCGAAAACCTCATCCCTGTTTATGTAATGGTCAGTTCTGGAGTCAAGAAAGTTTTTGAACTTGTTTAATAATACTGATGGTTGATAAAAGGGGTATTTGTTACTCCCGTTCAGCTTTTTACTGTCGGAGAAGCACCCTATGAAATTGGCCCCTGCAGGCAGAATACGAAAAAGAATATGCAGGAATTTGTCCAGATGTTTTATATTGTTAAGCTTATTAAGATTTATTAAGGATCTGATATTCTTTAAGTCATTCTCATCATAGTAATAGTGCTTAGTTGGAGAGATCACAATAAAATCAGATTCTTCAGGAAAACTGTTGCTCTTAAGGTACTGGTAAAGATCAGTACCGACCATGGCAATAAGATTTTGTGCAGCATGGTTTATACTATTGCTTTTACCGGAGACTTTGTCCTTGTTTGAAGTTACTTCTGTAACAGTTTCAGCAGAATTATAACCATTGTTTAAAACTGGAATGTTTTCCATTACAAAAAGTTTTGAATTACATGTTAAAAATAACTCGAATGAATGCATGTATCAAGCAGCTAAAGCCCAATCAGTGGGAAATAGCGAATGATATAAAAACTCTTTGTTGACGAAAAACGACGGCTTATTTACTGATAATCTGACCTGATAAACAGAATCCGGTCTTTTGTCAAAAACAGGTAAATATTTACCGAAAATTGTGAGGGATTTTAATTTAAAATACAGGAATCGATCTTATAGCAATGGAAATCAAATTGATAAAATAATTTTTTATCAAACATTAATAAAAATGTGATTTTGACAAACGGAATTTTTATTATGATAAAATTAGTGACTTTTGGCCCAATTCTGACTTTTTTCAATTGAGATTCAGAAGTAAAAGCCTCAAAAATGGCAGCGGTGGGAGCCAACGGGGTGATTAAAATTACTTTAAAATAGAAGTTTTGACAGAAGTTGCCTGCTGCTGGTTGCTGGTTACTTGTTTTGTAATCCAGATTCAAACTGATAATTCCCCGAAACTATTTTACAAATATAATATCCCTCTTCCATTCCCAGGTATGAAATTCCTTTTGACCGCTTGATTTTCTTGTGGTTTTCTGTTATGTCGCTGACCTTTCCAGCCGGAATATAAACAGTAGCTGAACAACCTGCAGGGACACTGATATTCATAATGAATTTTCCTGATTCCTTTTTCCAGGTAATGGAAGCAGTTCCATAAGGAGTAAGATTGGAGTAGGTGGCATATGTGATATCATCAGCCGGTTGAGGTCTGAATACTATATTCCGGTAACCCGGGGCTTTTCCATCGGCATTCATTCCGGCAAGCTTACGGTAAAACCACGTTATACCTCCACCGAACATAGGGTGATTTCGTGAATTACTGCCATCCCACTGCTCCCACGTGGTTGTAGCGCCATGGTCAATCCACCAGCCGTAACCCGGCTGAGTGCGCTGATTCACTACCTTGTACGCAAGTTCATGGAGTCCGTTTTCGGAAAGCACCTCAAAAAAGAACTGCGTTCCGAAAATACCGGTATCGAGATGATCCCCGGCAGCATGGATATCTGATTCGAGTGCAGTCAGGACAAGCTTTATCTGATCGGCAGGAACTCCCATTTTTAGGGCGAAAATGTTGCCTCCGTATGGACCATAGGTTCCTTTCTCCTTATCATAATACTTTTGTTGAAAAGCACTCTTTACCTTATCAGCCAGTTCATTATAGTATTTAAAGTCTTCTGATTTTCCAAGAGCTCTGGCAGTTTTAGCTGTCAGATCGGAACATCGCCAGAGAAAGAATGTGTGAACCATTTCATCAGGCGGCAATTTACCAGGGGCTACCCAATCGCCAAGATTGATCCACTGATTGGATTTCCCTTTTTCCGGAGCCTGGGAGAACATTATGCCTTCATCATTTATCCAGGTAAGCATATATTTGATATAGCCCTTCATTCCATCGTAGTTGTCCTTTAACATATCAAGATCTCCGTAATGCAGGTAGAATTCCCAGGGCATGATATTCATTGCTGCTCCCCATCCTACGCCGCCTCCGCAACCCGGCTGCCAGGGAGCACCGTTGGGGACATAACCATTTTCGGGATTCTGTGCTCCATAAATATCCTGAATCCATTTTGAATAAAAAGCCCGCGCATCAAAATTATGCATCACCGTAACACAGGAAACCTGTCCATCGCCGGTATAGGGCGACCTTTCGCGATGAGGGCAATCGCTTGCAATTCCTCCGTGCATATTATCAGTCTGACTGCGCTGCCAGATCGTGTTGATTGTATTGAAAAGCTGATTTGAGCATTCAAATTTACCTGTTGTTTCAATATCAGTATATACGGCTTCAGCTCTTAATTGTTCCGGTTTGAGTTCTCCGGGCCAGTTTGAGATTTCGACTTCCCTGAAGACGAACCATGTAAATCGGGCAGAATATGATTCGGGTGATCCTCCTCTCATAATGTATGAATTATTACCAACAGGTGATTCGCAGATATATTTTATATCAATCTTCCTGCCTGTTTCACCTGTCACATTTATCAGATGCAGCCAGCCTGATATCTCCTGTCCAAAATCAACTCTGTAACGACCTTCACCGAGCTTTTCAGTTTTTATGGGAGACAGGCTTTCCATTACCCGGTCGGTGGGTGACATGTGAGCTTTCATTATGCCTTCGGGTGTTTTTCTGACAGCAACATTTTCCCAGGCCGAATCATTAAAACCAGCAGTGCACCATCCTGGTTGCTCCAAACGTGCATCATAATTTTCTCCGTCATAAATCAGATCCATCGTGACCGGACTTTTAGCTGCCCTCCAGCTCTGGTCACTTGAGATAACCTGTTCAGTCCCATCGGTATAGGTTAAATGGATCTGACCCAGAAACCTGGGAGATCCATATCCTTCGCACCAGAAACTTGATGGATTATAAAAACCATTTCCAAGAATAGCCCCGATTACATTTTCACCGGCTTTTAAATAGTCTTTAATATCATAACAAAGGTACATTACCCGGTATTCCCTGAAATTGTTCCTGATCATTGCTCCAATAGGTCCCAGATTCTCACGTTTGCCATAAAGAGTCAAATTCGGGACAAGCACGTCATTACCTACTTTTTTGCCGTTTGCGTAGAGTTCAAAATAACCAAGTCCGGTGACATATGCCCGGGCAGAGGCAACATCCTTATCAATCGTAAAACTTTTTCTAAGCATGGGGGCAGGAGGAGGTAATTTCCCCGGAGAAAAAGCAGTATCTGATGCTGACTTTGGAGCCATTGGCCTGGGCAAAGCTTTTTCATCCTGCCAGGGAGCACCTATCCATTGAGCTTTCCATTCTTCAGGTTTTAATATTCCCATGCTCCAGAAAGCAGGTTCGCTCCATTCTGAAACCTTTCCTTTCCGGTCCCATACCCTTACCTGCCACCAGCAATCCTGACGCGACGAAAGGAATTTGCCTTTATACGGGATATTAACCGATTCATTTGAGCTGACTTTTCCGCTGTTCCATAAGTCTGAATTGCCGGAAAGCAGTTTCTCCCTGCTTCCTGCTACCCTAATTTCCCAGCCTGTCTGCATCTGACCTCTTTCATTAATATCAGATATGTTAACCCATGATAAGCTCGGGTTCATTACATCAATAACCTGCGGGTTATGAAGATATTCACAGGTTAATCTGACCGGTTTAATTCCTGCGTTAAGCAGACTGGTGATCATTACCAGGCTTAGGGAGTATAATATTTTGTTTTTCATCCCTTAAAATTAAAGAAATAGTGTTAATTTTCAGCTTATTCTTTTTAAAGCATTAATAATTATTAAATCAGAAAACCAATGAAAAGTAAACTTGTAAGATGTTTTCTTTCTGCCGGATTAATTAT
>JBGPAF010000197.1:0-4337 GCA_041480535.1 Bacteroidia bacterium | reverse complement strand
GTTCAGGAACAGACTTTTCACAGGCGATCTGGTCAGGCTCGGGAAATACTATTCCGGTCTGATCGGAAAAGACCAGGGAATGGTTGATATGTCATGGAATGTCTTTGAAAAACAATCTTTCCTTTTTAACACGACAGTCGACCGGCTCTGGCTTGATCTTCATTACGATAAATTCCAGGTGACAGTCGGGAGACAAAGGATAAACTGGGGCCAGACATTTATCTGGAATCCGAATGATATTTTTAATGCATACTCTTTTTTTGATTTTGACTATGTCGAAAAACCGGGAAGTGATGCGGTAAGGCTCCAGTATTTCCCATCCTCATCCTCTGTTGCAGAGTTAGCCGTGAAAGTCGATAGTGAAAATGACGTAACTGCCGCAGGACTTTACAGGTTTAACAAGTGGGGATATGACATACAATTACTTGCAGGATTTGTCAACGGTGAGGATGTTGTGATCGGAACCGGCTGGTCGGGAGCGATCGGAAGCGTATCATTCAGAGGCGAAGCTTCCTGGTTTGATCAATATGAGGATTTCCCTGGAGATAAAAGTACTATCCTGATTACAACCGGCCTCGACAAGATCTTTAAGAATAATTCAATAGCCCAGGTCCAGGTTATGTATTGCAACAATCCGCTTGAACTTAATAACTTCAACAGCTTTTATTCGGGAAACCTGTCAGCCAAAAACCTTGGTTTTTCAAGGTTTTCGGCTTTCGGCCAGTTCACCTGGGCTACCACTCCATTGCTGAACCTCACTCTTTCAGCAATGTGGCTTCCCGATCTCAAAGGATACTTTGCCGGACCCTCAATGGATTACTCTCTTGCTGAAAATATCGATTTTTCTCTTATCTGGCAGTATTTTAACGCAATCATGAGCGGGGAAAAATCAAGGATCAATCTCGGCTTTCTGAGATTAAAGTACAGTTTCTAAAAATTTCATACTTTTACCGCTTCAAAAAGCTGAACCTAAAAATGGCACTGGTACATGAATTTGAAAGAAGCGGCAACTGGCTGTTCAGAAGAAGAAGCTGGCTCCCGGTGGTGCTGATTGTCGCAGGGGTTATTGTTTTATATCTTACGAACAGGCAGGCAATCCTCTATGATTCGACTGAAGAATTGATTATTCTAGGGGTAAGCCTGTTTGGAGAAGCCATCAGGATATATACGGTAGGATATGCACCCAGGAATACTTCGGGAAGGAATACTATTGCAGGACAGATCGCCGATGAGCTTAATACGACAGGAATATATTCACTTGTCCGGCATCCGCTCTATGTCGGAAATTTCTTTATGTGGCTTGGACCTGTCCTGTTTGTGAGGACATTTGTCTTTGTAATAATATTTATCCTTGTTTACTGGCTCTATTATGAAAGAATAATGTTCGCCGAAGAACAGTTCCTGCGTGGCAAATTCGGAGAAGCCTATGACAAATGGTCAGAAAATGTAAAAGCGGTCATACCGAGGTTCAAAGGGTTTTCTAAACCGTCTCTTCCTTTTTCATTCAAATCAGTTCTCAGACGCGAATACAACAGCTTTGTCAACATATTCATAATATTTGTTGCCCTCGATCTTTTCCGGAACTATTTTGTATCAGAAAGAATATACCTTTCCCCTATGTGGATCTATATAGGAATACCTGCCGGATTAATATGGGTTGCAGTCAGGCTGATACATAAGAAAACCAGCTGGCTCGAAGATGTCGGGAGATAATGACCTTATCAGTCCCTGCTTCCGGTAAATATCATTATGTAATACAGCAGTGTGGCGAGTGATCCCAAAGCAGCAACAACATATGTGTACGCAGCCCATTTGAGTGCATCCCGGGCTTTATCATGATTCATCGAAGATGTTATTCCTGCATTTGAAAGCCATGCGAGAGCACGTTGGCTTGCATTGATCTCAACCGGCAGGGTAATAAAACTGAAAAGAGTAGTGAGTCCAAACAGTATGATGCCGGCAAGAAGAAGTGCCGGAAAGGTATTTACAAGCAGCATCCCGGCAAGAAGGACCCACATTACCCATTTGGAAGCAAAGCTCACAGGAGGAACAAGTTTTGACCTGTATCCAAGCCAGGCATAAGCCGAAGCGTGCTGTACGGCATGTCCGGTTTCGTGCGCAGCTACAGCGGCCGCAGCAATGCTCCTGTTGTTATATACATCCGGGCTGAGATTGATTGTTTTCTTATCGGGGTTATAATGGTCGGTCAGATGTCCCTGGATACATTCCACCCTGACATCCAAAATGCCATTATCCCTGAGCATTCTTTCGGCAATGTCACGGCCTGACATACCATTGTCAGTCGGTATTTTTGAATACTTTTTGAATTTTGATTTCATTGTTGCGCTGACAATCCAGCTGAGGATCATGACGGCACCAAAGATCAGCCAGATATTAATATTTGCATGCTGCACTTCCATAGTTGCTATTTTTTATATTGTTTATTAAATCTTCAAAAGCCCTGCCAAACTTTTTTTGAAAAGTTCTCCAGGTCATTTTGTTATATGATGCAAAATTAATCAATATAAATCTTATCCGGCAGTTGAATTTGGTCAATTGTTATCTTTGCTGAATGATAAAGGTTCTGAACAATATTCTGGCAACAGTTTTTTCGCTTCCGGTTCATTTTTACAGGTATGCAATTTCTCCCTTGCTGAGGCCATCATGCCGTCATGTTCCATCATGTTCGCAATATGCTCTTGATGCATTGAAAATACATGGTCCGGTAACAGGATCATTACTGATAATAAACAGAATACTGCGATGTAGGCCCGGTGGTACTCACGGATACGATCCCGTTCCGCTTCACAGGTTTAAGAAATATGGGATTTTAACTTGTTACAAAAGATGTAACCGCTTAAAACATTGATTTTCAGACCGCACGACCTGCATGACCTGCATGACCTGCACGACAATTAAAAGTTCAGTTCCTCCTTCAGTTGCCTGAACCCTGCCCTGCTTACCGGTAGTTTATCACCCGACTGCAGGATAGCCACGTGATTTTCTTTTCCGTATGGCTCAATGCGCTTTATTTCTGCAACCCTGACGATATATGACCTGTGAATCCTTACGAAATCAGTTTTTGACAGGTTATCCTCATAAAACTTCATTGTTTGCTGTTTAAGGGCCTTGCCATTTGAATGATATATCATTACATAATCATCCTGGGCTTCGACATACCTGATCTGCTCAACAGGTATCAGATTTATGGCATTTCCTTTGCGCACCACGACCCTGTTTACGAGAGAGGCTGGTTCGGGCTTTTTTGCCAGGAGCTGACTTGCCGGCTCTTTATTCCCCGTTCCTGACTGGATCTTGTCAGCGGCTTTTTTAACTGCCTCAAGGAACCGCCTTTTTGGAAAAGGTTTTAAAAGATAATCCACTGCATTGAGTTCAAAAGCTCTTATCGCAAACTGATCATAGGCTGTTGTGAAGATGACCTCTGGTTTTTCCGTAAGGACCTCAAGCAGTTCAATTCCGGTTAGCCTTGGCATCTGGATATCAAGGAAAACAAGTTCTGGTTTCATTGATGAAATTGTTTTCAGACCTGAAAAGCCGTCAGCGCATTCAGCAATTACTTCTATGTAATCCAGCTCTTTTAAATAATGCTTTATTATTTCGCGGGCCGGGGCTTCGTCTTCAATTATAACAGTTCTGATTTTTTCCATATAAGAATTATTTTTCCCGCAGATTTCGCAGATCCACGCAGATGTGATCTGCGAAAATCAGCGTGATCTGCGTGACATTTTTAGTTAAATCCCAAACAAATTTATTTATTTCTCAGGATTTCAGACCTCGGCAGGGATAAAAAGTGATACGGTATAGATCCCGTTCTCTTTTGTTGTTCTTATTGATGCTCTTTTATCGTAAAATAATTCGAGCCTTCGTACAACATTTATCAGTCCTGTGCCCGTGCCCTTTACAGATGTTGGCGCCAGGTCATAATTATTACTGATTATTATTTCGAGATATCCGTTATTACAGGAGACCTTTGTTTTAACGCTCACACTTTCGGTGCTTTCATAAACGCCGTGCTTTATTGCATTTTCATAAAGAGGTTGCAGAAGCATGACAGGCATTTTAATTTCAAGACATTTTTCCTCAATAATCTCTTCAGTCGATAACTTGTCACCAAACCTTACTTTTTCGATTTCGAGATATAACCTCAGGTTTTCAAGTTCACTTCTTAATGATACGGGTTGTTCATCCTTTTTCGAAAGCGCATATCTCATGAAGTCCGACAATTTAATTACCATTTCTCTTGCTTTTTCCGGATCAGTAATTGTCAGTGCGCTTACAGAATTCAGGCTGTTAAATAGGAAATGAGGATTTATCTG
>JBGPAF010000196.1:0-4363 GCA_041480535.1 Bacteroidia bacterium | reverse complement strand
TGAAATCTCATATTTTATAACCCATCCATGCCATCCTTCCATTTTTAACTGGGAGCCTGAAATGGGAAAAATGATAGATCATTTTGGCGGAGTGATGGCAAAACAGGCAATTGAATGCTCCCTTATGAAAGGCAAAGAAGAGGATTATGCTGCCGGTGAGGAGCTTGCAAAAACATTTTATGCACCGGTATGGAGAGCTCACCGGATAAGCGTTGAACAGATGGGATTGCTGGAACCAGCTCTGGTGGAGACACTTGCATCAACCTGCGTCTACGTTATCAGAGAAGGTCTGAATGAGGTAATAAAGAGAGGTGTTCCTGCTGATGCAGCAAGAGATTTCCTTCTAGGACACCTGAGAATACAGATGGCAGTTCTTTTTAATGAACTCCCGGGAGCTGTATTTTCGGATGCTGCAAACAAAGCTCTTCAGAGAGGGCTTAAAGAATTTATAAAGGAAGACTGGCGTAAAGTATTCGATCCTGATAATGTCAGGGATCAGATCATTGCAATAACCTGATCTGGAAAAATGCTACCAATAAGTTTACTTTACTTTAACTGTTTTTCTGCAGGAAACAGGCTCCCCTGAACTGTTAACCCCCTGTACGCTAATCTCGTAATCTGACTTAATATCGGAGGTCCAGAAGTCAGTTTTTACTTTACCTTCTTTGTCTGGTATAACAGATGAGTTCCAGTAAAGCGTATTCCTGAAATCAGGAGTGCGGTTTTGCCTTTTTTCCTGTAAAGAATAATCGGGACATGAGAAAGAATTAACAGGTTCGGTCACCCTGTATGGTAACCTGACAGCATAATCGGGAAGAGTTACATTGCTGAAATCCCCGGCCCTTGTAATTACATTTACTATACCATAAAACAGGTACTCACCGACAAAATACCGCGATTTGACGGCATCCACCTTTTCCACATGCTCAGGATCCAGATTAGCTATAATGGCAGGATCCTTTATGACAACTCCATCAATGAACAATACAGGAGCTTTATCATAAACCTTGTTTTCAACCGGGTCAGCAATTGTTATTTCATACGCCGATTTTTTCTTTTTCAGAAAAACGCCTGGAATCAGCTCATAAAAGACTTCCTGCATATTGGGAAGCTTAATATAATCATCCATAACAAGTTCAATATCCGGCTTGCCATAGAACCTTTGCGATCCTTCCGTAAAGACAACCTGCTGCGATTTGGCTGGTTCTTCATCAGCCTTGTAGATCTTCATAACCTGGTAATTTATGCCAAGTTTCGAAACATCTTCGGTCAACTTATTTGATGAAGTGTCTTTGACAGAAAAAAGTTCAGGATATTTTTGAGAAAAAGAGGTCTCAATTCTGATATTATTACTCCTGTCTGTTTCCCCGGGCTGGATTATCAGGTCTCTGACCTTGCCATCCAATGGAATGGTAAAAGTAAAATTGCCGTTTTCATCAGTTCTGGCATATTGAAATGTGGTAATTTTACCAGGCTTGGATAGGAACAGGTATTGTCCGGCATCCGGAGCCAGTGTGTTCTTGTTTATAAGCCGGCCATAAATGAAATGATTTTCTGTCTCTTTTCTATATTTTAATACCGGAATCTTCCCGGACAAAACTGTCTTCCAGTCAATCCAGTTGCTTTTTAATCCGGAAAGAATATTATCAAGTGCACCAGCTGGTATATCCTTTAAATCTGATTTTAATAGTTCATCGGGCAATACTCCGAACTCCGATCCAAAGATCATATAATCAGCAATGCCAGGGAACTCATAGTCATCTGCAGGTGCAACAGAAATACTGAGATCCTGAAAATCTCCTGCAGAAGCTGATTCATTCCCGGCTTTAATTCCGAGCAGGATTTTATCCCTTGTCTTATAACTGTCTTCAGAAGTCATTGTCAGAGAACCTGTTTCCTTATTTGGAGTATAAATATACTTTTCAATCACAGGTGTACCTGAAGCATCGAAAAGTGTGATTTGATTTATACCAGGGATAAGCTGACTTCTTGGTATATCAACCAGGGTATTTTCACCTGAAAGGACGACAGAGCTTTTAAAGTTAATTACACCATGAGTCTGAACAAAGATGTAACAGGTGTTTCCGTTACGTGAACGGGAATTTTGGCTGGTAGTGATTGCCAGCTCAACAGTTTCCGGTTTAAGATTATTGACAGCCAGATTAAATCCTGATTCTGCAGGAACAGATGGAATCGTTCTTTCACTTAACCTGGTTGAGGCAGAAACGGAACCAGAATTCCAATTTAAACCTTTGCTGCTGAGAGCATTATAAATTATCAGCGTCTTGCTGAAACAGTTATAAGGCATAAAATTTTTCATCCAGTTTGTATATGCCCTTAAGGTATATTTACCTGAGCTGATTGAGTCAGGCAAAACTATCTGCCCCGGTCCGATACCGTTATTAAGCTTTATCCGCTTCTGAATCACAGGCCTGTTTTCAGGGTTCAGAATTTCAAAATAAACAATCTTGCTTTCCGACGTCTGTATTTCACTTTTCCTGTCGAACAGATAAATTTTGAACCAGAGATCTTCTCCTGCAACATACTCCTGCCTGTCAGTATGAACATAAATCTCTTCTCTGGGAAATGAATTACAGTATTTCTGGAACTTTTCAGTAAGTACATCCAGAAAATTTGTCTGTACCTGACCCGACATATTAAAAGGAAAGAGGATCAGGAAAATAAAAACGATTACGGATCCGGACAATTTAGTCACAGACCGGTTTGGACATTTGCTACTTTTTTCTATCATCCCAGAAATCAGGTTTAATTGTTGTACCTCTTGTAGTGCAATCGGCACAATATTTATTTTCGGTGAGCACCTTATAAGGCGGCATGGCATATGGCTGATCTACTATTATCCAGACATTACTGTTCAGATTAGGTATCGGGGCATTGCCATAAATTGTATCGGACGGACACTCATTATAAAGTTGCACAAGACCTCTGAAATTTTCATCAATGTAGATCTGTTTGGAGGTTTTTGCAGAAACGCTGAAATAACCCAGAACCTGCTCAGCCGGATCTTCGACGCAGAAAATGTTGCCCGGGATCGATGATGGAGTAATATCATAAAGACTTCCAACCTCCTCTGAAATACTCTGAAGCTTTTCCCAGTAAGTGTACTCATCTTCACTTACCGAATACTGATTCACCAGTATGAAGTACCTTACAGCAAGCCTGTCAGTCTCATTTGTGATAAGATTCAATGGTAACCGGGCTACTTTATCTTCAGCCAAAACTGAGGTGTTTTTAATAGTTATGCTTTTAGAATTATTAGTTATCCAGCAGGTATTATTTGTGGTCAAATATGGCAACTGGAACTTCCATGTTTCTATGTATTCCCACCTGTAGTAATTGCAGTTCCCTGTCGGGTCATAAGTATTCAGGTAAACCTGACAGCCTTCCTTCGGTCCTGAGTATTCAGTCTTCTCCGCCAGCGTCACTTTTTCATAATAGAGACTATCAACAGGAGGAACAGCTCTCAGTTCCATTGGCAGGGACTGGTAAGAATAATGTGTTGCCGTTGAGTTATTTGTGTTAATATGCAAAGTGTATTTTCGACCCACAATACCCTGAAAAACAGACGCATCTGTCAGATAAGTCCCGGAATTCGATGATTCAGTCAGCAGGAATGTGTTGCCCTGATCATCGGTTATTGATACAGTGCAACCCTTTAAAGGCCTTAACGTTGTTTTCTTTCCCAGGGGCAATGATCTTGACAGCTTTATCGTATTTACATCCGGCTGGTCAGTAATTAATCCTTCAACTACAAGCAGATTCTGATCTTCGTCTGTCTCAGGGACAAATTGTGTGATACAGCCCGAAATAACCAGAAAAAATAATGACGCAAATATATAACTTACTGATTTCATACAATTTAAAAGTCAAAATTAAAGCTCACCGATGGAATAGCTCTCCCAAATACCGAAAGTTTATAGCCATTTATTATCTTGTTCTCATTCTTGAAATAGATTGAATAAACATTCTGACGGCCCAGCAGATTATAGACTGAGAAGATCCAATGGGGATTAGCAATCTTATGTGACCTGAGGTTCCCGCTAATTTTGAAGGAGAGGTCGAGCCGCATATAATCAGGGACCCTGTATTTATTTCTGTCAGAATAATGAACAAGCAGTATATCACCCATATAATATGCTGATACAGGATAAGTTATCGGCCTTCCGGTACTCCAGGTATAATTTGTTGAAAAACTGAAACGTCTTGACAGGAGGAAATTAAAGGTGGCAACCAGATCATTCGGTTTATCAAAATTTGCAGGGAACCATTCACCGTTATTTATTATTTCATCACTGAACTTTCCAATACTCTTCAGGAAAGTTCTTGAATAAGTATAACCAAT
>JBGPAF010000195.1:0-4367 GCA_041480535.1 Bacteroidia bacterium | reverse complement strand
TTAACTTTACCAAAAAAATCAGATATTATGATAGTGACTTGCGTTTATGTTTATGTAAAACTTGAGGCAGTAAATGATTTTATTGAAGCATCGCTTATGAACCACAAGGGATCTGTTAAGGAACCGGGAAATCTCAGGTTTGATTTTGTGCAGCAGGCAGATGATCCGGCCCGTTTTATGCTCTATGAGGCTTTTGAATCAGAGGAAGCTGCTGCAGCTCACAAAATAATGGGCCATTATCTCAAATGGCGCGACACAGTAAAGGATATGATGGCTGAGCCAAGGTACGGAGTCAGGTACAATATCCTGGAACCGAAAGAGAGATCAAAATGGTAAAGCCATTCCAGTTTTCAAGGTTGCCTCTGATTTATTTTGGAATCAGGAAAATAAACCTTCTGCCAGAATTAATCAAAAGATTCGGAAAGGATATTATACTGGTCACGCACCAGAAATCATTTATTAATTCACCGTCTGCAGCAGAACTGTTTAGTTCATTCAGTAACCTGGGCATCAGTTGCAACCATGTCATAGTTGATGGTGAACCTTCGCCTGAATTGATTGATGCTTCAGTAAGCAGGTTTAAAAATGTTAAGATTGATGTTGTGGCAGGTATCGGCGGCGGTAGTGTTCTGGATGCAGGAAAAGCGATATCTGCAATGATGTATAAGCAGGAATCTGTCAAAGAGTACCTTGAAGGGGTTGGCACAGGGGAACACCCGGGTACTAAGATTCCATATATTGCTCTGCCCACTACTTCAGGCACCGGCAGTGAAGCAACAAAAAATGCTGTAATATCACAGGTCGGTAAAGATGGATTCAAAAAATCGCTCCGTCACGATAATTTTGTTCCGGATATGGCTATTGTTGATCCCGGACTGACTGTCAGCTGTCCACAGAGCCTAACAGCTGCGAGTGGTATGGATTGTTTTACACAGCTGACTGAGTCTTATCTTTCAGGCAAGGGCTGTGAATACACCGATGCACTTGCATGGGAAGGATTAAAGGCAATAAAATCATCACTTTTAAGAAGTTATATGGATGGAACAGATCAGGAGGCGAGGAGCTGTATGTCGTTTGCCGCACTTACTTCAGGAATCTGTCTTGCCAATGCCGGACTCGGAGCTGTTCATGGATTTGCTTCTTCAATAGGAGGAATGTTCAATATTCCACATGGAGTTATATGCGGTACGCTTATGGCATCAGCTAATTCTATTAATGTTAGAGAGCTGAGAAAAAACCGCATTAATGATACAGCATTAAATAAATATGCATTACTCGGCAGGCTCTTCCTGGATACTAAAGGTAGATCTGATACTTATTATATTGACGGTTTTATTGAATATCTCCGGAAACTGTCTGAGGAATTGAGATTACCGCATCTGGGGCAATATGGGATAGAAGATAAAGATCTTGGGTCAATCAGCAGGATTACCGAATTAAAAAATAATCCTGTGATATTGACTACTGACGATCTGAACGAGATTTTAAAAGAGAGACTTTGACAGCAGTTTCACCTTTGAAACCGGAGCCTCAGAGCGATATTAAATTTATCGCTGATGTCCATCTGGGTAGGCTTGCAAAATACCTTAGATTATGCGGGTTTGACACTCTGTATGATGCGTCGCTGGATGACAGGGAAATAATTGAATTATCTCTGGCAGATCACAGAATAATTCTTACCAGGGATAAAGAGCTTCTAAAAAACAAGAAAGTTAACAATGGGCAACGTATAATATCACAAAAGCCTGTTGAGCAGTTTGCAGAGGTGATGAAAAGCTTTGATCTGAAAGACAATATTGCTCCCTTCACCAGGTGCCTCGAATGCAACGGAACATTTGATGATATTCCCAAAGAGGAGATACTAAGCAATCTTTTACCCAGAACAAGGGATTATTACACTGATTTTAAAAAATGCACCGGATGCGGTAAGATCTATTGGGAAGGTTCTCATTATGAAAGAATGAAGAAGTTCATTCTGATTATTTCCAATTTTTAATATCTTTATATTGAATCACCAATTACCAATCACCAATCACAAATAGTATGAAAACCAAAACCTCTACGATTGTTGCCCTGATGGCTTGCCTGTTAATAATTTCACAGCTGGCTCCGGCACAGCTGCCCAAAGAGACTGAAGCACAGAAAACCCAGAGAATGAAATGGTGGACCGATGCCAGGTTCGGAATGTTTATTCACTGGGGATTATACGCATTACCTGCCCGGCATGAATGGGTTAAAAACATGGAGCGTTTAACCAGTGAGCAATACCAGAAATACTTTGAAAGCTTCAATCCCGATCTTTATAACCCGAAGGAATGGGCACGGATGGCAAAGGAAGCAGGGATGAAATATGTTGTACTTACGGCAAAACATCATGAGGGTTTTTGTCTGTGGGATTCAAAATTCACTGATTACAAATCAACAAATACACCTTTCGGGAAGGACATTATTAAAGAATATGTGGAAGCATTCAGGGCAGAAGGTCTGAAGGTTGGATTCTACTATTCTCTTATAGACTGGCACCATCCTGATTACATGATCGACAGAAATCACCCTCAGCGCCAGGATTATGACACTGCATATGTAAGACTTAACAAGGGCAGGGATATGAATAAATACAGGGAATACATTAAGAACCAGGTCAGGGAACTGTTGACAAACTATGGTGAGATAAGCATTATCTGGTTTGATTTCTCTTTTCCAGGGAAGAATGGGAAAGGCCATGAAGACTGGGATTCTGAGAATCTACTGAAGCTTGCCCGATCGCTTCAGCCCGGAATAATAGTTGATGACCGCCTCGACCTGAAGGATGTTGAGGGCGGATGGGATTTCACCACACCGGAACAGTATAAGGTTACAAAATGGCCCGAGGTTAATGGTAAACGTGTACCATGGGAAACCTGCCAGACATTCTCAGGTTCATGGGGATATTACCGCGACGAGACTTCATGGAAAAGCCCTGCACAGCTTCTCGAGTTGTTGATAGAATCGGTAAGCAAGGGCGGCAACCTGTTACTGAATGTCGGACCAACTGCGAGAGGAGCTTTTGATTACAGGGCGCAGGAGAGGCTCAAGTCAATGGGCGACTGGATGAAATTCAACAGCAGGGCTATTTACAATTGCACCGAAGCACCTGCTGATTTTACTGCTCCGGACAATACATTACTGACCTATAACCCGGTTACAAAAAGGTTATATGTGCATCTGCTTGCATACCCGATGGGATCATTGACTCTTCCCAATATAGCTGACAAAGTTAAATACGTTCAGTTCCTTCATGATGCATCAGAAATAAGGTTCACAGCGGGAAGCAACGAAACGAAAAACGATATTAACCTTCAGCTGCCGGTATTGAAACCTCAGGTAGAGATTCCGGTGTTAGAGGTATATCTGAAGTAACCCCCCATCCCCCATAAAGGGGGGAGTATTTTATTAAGCCCCCTTCAGGGGGTTGGTAGGCTATAGCTCAATCACTAATACAGTATCGATCTCATCCAGTATGTTCTCCGGAAGCGAAATTGCAATTCCGAATGCATCCTGCTTGAATTTGAGTTTAGATCCGGTATTGAAAAGAGTGATGCTTTTTACTTTTTTGCCAAAATCAGGTATTAAAAGGTTTTTATCCTCAGGATTCAGTAAATGGACATAAACCCTGTTCCCTTTCTGAGTCGTAACACCCCATGTCCTTGGAGTAACAGGGCCTCCTTTTGTTCCGTAGATTGTTTCCCCGTATTTCCCCATCCAGGCGCCGATCTCTTTCAGTGTGCTTATAAATTCAGGCTGGATCTTTCCGTTTGGCATCGGACCAATATTAAGGAGAAAGTTGGAATTATATCCCGCTGCCTTTACAAGGTACCGGATTAATGTCTTTGTCGATTTATAATTATTATCCTGAAGGTTAAATCCCCACGAGTTGTTCATTGTTTCACAAGTTTCAAACGGGAGCTCTCCGAGTTTCTGTTCCTGATTGAATCCGGTTGTTTTCTGCCCGGGCAGATCCTTCTCGAACATCTGGAAATCTTCACCGGCAAACGGAGCAAGGTGATGGTTACTTCCTACCATGCAGGCAGGCTGAAGCTTGTGTATCAGGCTATATGTCTTGTCAAGACGCCAGTCTGCATCTTTTTTATCCCAGAGTCCGTCGAACCAGATGCCTCCGATCTCACCGTAATTTGTCAGGAGCTCGGTGAGCTGGCCATCCATATAATCAAGATACTTATACCAGTCACCGCTTTCAGGTCTTCCGGCTGTCTGGCCGGTGTTTCCCCTCGGAAAATAATTCTCCTGGAACCAGTCAAGTTGTGAATGATAGAAGAAAAGTTTTATTCCCTGTTTCTTACACTCTTCGGCGAGCATCTTCAGCGTAT
>JBGPAF010000194.1:0-4367 GCA_041480535.1 Bacteroidia bacterium | reverse complement strand
TCTGCGATCTCCACAGCATTTTTTCTGTACTTATCATTTGTGATACATTCCATTATAGCTGATGAAATTGCTTCTGATGTAATATTTTTAAAATCGCATGTATTGGGTCCCAGTTCTAATTTCTTAATCTGGTCGCGATTTGAAAACTGGTCAGCTATGAAAGGGAAAGCAGCCTGAGGAATGCCTGCCCTGGTCACTTCTGCCATGGTACCGGTTCCTCCATGATAAATGGCAGCTGCCAATCTGGGGAATAACAAATCAAAAGGCATATCACCGACATATAAAATATCCCGGGTATCGCTTCCAGGTAAATCAGCCCATCCTTTTGAAATGATCAGACGCTGACCCGTTGCATCTCTGACCTGTTCAAACATCTTACTGTATTTTTCAGGATTTGTTATCGGATTACTGCCAAATCCGATATAAACCGGAGGTTTCCCTGAATTGAGAAAATCTTCAACATCATCCGGTAATTTGTTCATTGATGGCAGCAGCATAAAACCTGTTTGGGTAAAAGGGTATGAGACTCCTTCACGGGCGGCATTTAATTCCCTGTCGCAGGCAACAATTACATTGTCTCCCAGCCAGTGTGCCCAGATATCTTTTATTGGTGATAGTCCGTACCTGGCCCGGTTTTTATTTATAAAGCCTTTCATTAATATGTTCATCATGGACTTTCCAAAACCAAACATCATTCGGTTTTTTAACGGGTCATCCTTTGTGGTCCCCAGTAATATCGGGTAATAAGCTACAAGGCGGTAGGGAGCTTTTAAAATATCTGCCGCGGTTTGAACTCCCACTACTATCCCTGCTCCCAGGACCAGATCCGCGCTTTTAATTATCCCGGGAAGAAGATTTATCTGATCTCCGATAAGTTTCTTCCCCTCTTTGGGTGAGATCTTAGCCGCAACCCCTCCTCCCTTCTGCTTTTCAGGATTCTCATTGACTGCTTTTTGAAGATTGAGTCCGATTGGTTCGAACCGGCAATTATACCGCCTTACCAGTTCCTCGTTCTCAGGAGGGGCATAAATAGTGACCTCATAACCTTTTTCTATAAGTCCGGTTGCCAGCGCAACCATTGGCTGGACATCCCCTCTTGTACCAACAACGACACACGCTATTTTCATATTAACAGAATAATAGTTTTAAGTTAAAAAATCGGGATTGCCGGTCAACCGGTAGCTGACTATTTGTTTTTACATTCACTTACAAGTTAGAATTTTTTGTGAAATAACCATCCCTCCTTTGAGATAATCTGTCTCCCTGATATTGAATATAATTGCTTCAGCGAGATTCCATTTTTTAATTACCTCATCAACATAAACATCCCTTACCGTTATCAAAAGATGATTGCCTGATCTATCCAGTAGTTCATTAATACAGCCGGCCCAGCCTTTATTTCGGAGCTCAAGTGAACCGACCTCATCAATTACAACAATCTTTTTTTCTGATAAAACCAAAGAGCTTAAAACGGCCTTCCCCATGTCAAGACCCTTTGGACAAATAAAGAATCTTCCGATTTTTTCTGATCCGCAATCTTCATTCTGCCTGAGAAAAGCCTCTCTTTCTCCTGTTTCAATATTTACAATATCATAACCGGTTGTCTGCGAGCCAGTCATTATCCTTTCAGAGAGGATCCCTCCGGGTTGTATGTTATTCTGTCTTAAATATTCAATTATTTTTTTTGCATAAGTTGTTTTTCCTTCGCCGACCGATCCCGTTATAATGAATACACTCTTCCTTGAAACATTCTTTTGCCTGATTTCAGACAGTCTGCTGTCAGCCTGAGAAATTACCTGATAAAAAATTGAAACAGGATTCTTCATCATACTTTTAAAATCAGGTATGCTGGCGATGAACGACGGCAGGCTTTCAACAGAAAGTTCAAGTGCCAGCGGAAGATTTTTGAATGAAGTCCTGCTGAAAAAATCCCTGACAACAGGGTTATACAACTCCGTTCCCAAAACAGAAAATCCCACTATTATAACTGCCGCCCTGAAGTTCATCTGAAATCCGGTTAGCAGTCCCTGTTGCCATGAATATTCACCAGCCTGAGCCTTTGAAAAAGCAAAAGCTGTAATTAAGGTGATGAGCACAAAAAAGATCCAGAACTTAGGTTTTGATATCTGCCGCAATGCTCTTTTATATCTTAATGACCAGATAATTATAATACAGGTTATTGCCAGACTCCAGATTATCCATGATGTTTTATTCAGTAATATGAAAGAGCATATGATAAGGACGACATCCACGAAAAGCCAGGCAAGTGAATAATTAAACTTACTTTCGGATTTATCCGGGACTTTCTGTGCCGGTTTATTCCGGATACCTGTAAAATCAGCAACCGGATGCTTTAATAATTTCCTCCCGACAATCATCCCGGTCACCCCGGCAAAAAGCCCGAATAAAGCAAAGATGATCAGCATAATAATTATTGGCAGCCAGGCAATGTCAGTCTGAATACTGAGCTGTTTCTGTGCAAGTTTTACAAGATTGTTGTAAACGTCTATAATATTTGATCCATAATAAATGATATAATTTGCAATTTTCTGAAACAGGTTCCACGACATTGCCAGCACTGATCCGATCAGGTAGCCTGAGAAAGTTCTGCCCAACAGCCGCACCGATAATTCAAGAAGAAGCGCTTCAGAGAAAATAGCAATCATCGGCCCGAAAATTACAGCACTCGGCGACATTGTTTTCATCAATGCGCAGATTAATCCTGCCCTCCAGAAAAGACCTTTTTCGGTCCAGATATAACTTATCGAAATGAGGATTATAAGGCCGATTGCCGTCAGTACATTTCCGCTGAATGGCACCTTCAGGTTATGAAGAAAACTGCCCAGAACAATTTCTGATGCAGCCCAGATTGTCCCGGTAATTGATGCCTTGATCCATTTTTCACTCAGCTTATGCTCCATTTGCTTTCAATATGCAGATTTTCTGAGCACAATATTCAAACAGATGAAATCCTGTGCCGCCTTCACTTACAATATCAAACAGGATTTCGGGATCTGTAATTCTTACGGCCCCGATAATGCTTACTTTGTTCTCAAATAAAATGTCAGGAAGAATATTGCTCGACGGACCGGTGACAATAACCTGTGTTCCCGGCGATATTGCAGACAGCAAATCATCAATCGTCCTGTTTACAAGGGTTTGCCCTGTAATAATTACAATATCCGAATCCGGGAGTATTTTATCATACTCACCAGCTGATATATAGAATTGTTTATGCTCCTGGGCAAGGGAATTTTCATTCAGTTCAAGTATAAATAGTTTGTTACCTGTTCCTGCTATTTTCCGTATATAGGACTGAAATGCGCCGACAACCGTTATTGTTTTCCGGGAATTAAGATCGATTAATTGAATTGGATCACAATTATCAATGATCTTATAATTCCCTGATGAAATAACATTTGAAGAAATAGCATTTAAAACAGCAGTTTTTAATGATAATATTACACTTGATTCTTTGTTTGTCTCCAGTATATCCTGAACTTTTTGTCCCCTGATCCTGAGAGGTGTAAAATCACCAAAATCCCTGTTGCTTTTTGCACAAAAAGGATGATTGTCAGCTAAAGTGGCTGAGGTACCGATACTGTCATCAGATAAACGAACAGCGGTAAGATGCAGCCCAATTCTGACATCAGAAACAGTCAGATTTTCAAACCTGGTTCCGTACTTGTTTTTCAGCAGATTGTATGTCTGTTCAATTATCATCATTCCCTTTTATTTCAGGCATGTTATAATATTTGTCCTGGTACGTTTGGAATAACTAAAGTAACAATAATTATTTAATACTACTTTTGCCCCCTTATAGAATCAGCAATGGATAATTTTAAAGAGAATCCGATGTACCGCTACCTGCTGATCCTGGGAGTATGCGCCAGCGCAGGGATACAGGGCTGGACCGCACTGTTTACGAATTATGCAAAAGAGGTGGTCGGCGTAAACGGATTCCAGATCGGCCTGTCGCAGGGTGTTCGTGAAATACCCGGATTTCTGTCTTTTGCTGCTGTTTACCTGTTATTTGTTTTCAGGGAACACCGCCTGTCGGCATGGTCGGTAGTGTTGCTCGGAATTGGCATTGCAGTCACCGGGATTTTCACATCCTTCGGAGGACTTTTGACAACAACTTTCATAATGTCTCTCGGATTTCATTTTTTCGAAACCACAAATAAATCTCTGACAGTACAGTATTTCAACACAACAGAATCACCGGTTGTCTTTGCAAGGCTCAGGGGATACGGAGCCCTGGCAAATATTGTGGTTGGATTCATTATTTGGGCATTGTCATTTGTATTACCCTACATGTATACATTTCTGATACTGGGAGTATTTATCAGCATTTCAGGTATCAGCAT
>JBGPAF010000193.1:0-4393 GCA_041480535.1 Bacteroidia bacterium | reverse complement strand
TTTCAGGGGATTCTTAAGCAAACCGGCAGCAATAAGCCCGGCCGGATGCGCCATATCTATCATTAAAATCGCACCGACAGAATCGGCAATTTTCCTCATCCTTTCATAGTCCCATTCGCGGGAATAAGCTGATGCACCTCCAACTATCATCTTTGGTCTTTCCTTCAGAGCAAGATCTTCCATCATATCATAATCGACAAGACCCGTATCTTCCTTAACACTGTAGGCAACCGGCCTGTACAGAATTCCTGAGGAATTAACCGGTGATCCATGTGAAAGATGGCCTCCATGTGCAAGATTAAGGCCCATAAAAGTATCCCCGGTCTTTAAAACAGTAAAAAAGACAGCCATATTTGCCTGAGCACCTGAATGAGGCTGGACATTTGCATATTCCGCATCGAAAAGTTGCTTAAGCCTGTCAATGGCAATCTGTTCAGTCTGATCCACAATTTCACAACCTCCATAATAACGGTTCCCGGGATAGCCTTCAGCATATTTGTTTGTAAGAACAGATCCCATAGCTTCAAGAACCTGGGGACTTACAAAATTCTCAGAAGCTATCAACTCAATACCATTGATCTGGCGCTGACGCTCTTTCTCAATAAGGTCAAATACTAAAGTGTCTTTCGTCATTTTTATCAAATTTGCAATTGTTTATGAGCAGGTAAACAGGACAGAATGAGTGATGATCAACAAGATTCGTCATCAACTGTTATGGACAAATATAGTGTTAATAAATCAAAAAATACATTATAATTTTTTCCCTACTCCTCTGAAAACTGAACAAGCAATTCACGGTAGGTTGCATAAATTCTTGATTTTGAAATAAAACCAACATAAAAGCCTCTATCCAGCACTGGCAGGTTCCATGCATCGGTCTTTTCGAATGTCTCCATAACATTATCGATGTTATAATAAGCGGTATGAGGAGAGGGTATCCGCCGGTTATTTCAGCAATCAGGAAAATTGCCGTCAGGGGAGTATGCATTACTCCGGCCATTGCACCAGCCATCCCGACAAGAACAAACCCGTTATCAGGGTAGATTGCATTTTTAACCACCGCAGGCGGCAGGGCGCTGAGCAATCCAACCAGCAGGCTCAAAATATAGACTATGGTTGTCTGGTCAATTTTAGCCAGGTATTTTGCGTAGAATTTTCTGAAAATAATGTTCCCGAACATGGTGCTGCAAATATAAAAACAACTACAAACCTTCACTTATTTTTAATTAAGTTTGTCTTTTGGTAAAATTTCCCGGCAATGATAAACTTCAGCAGGTTGAGTCTTGATAATGGGCTGAGGGTAATTGTTCATGAAGACAGATCAACACCTCTTGTCGCTATGAATATTCTATACGATGTCGGTTCAATAGATGAAAATCCGTCAATGACGGGTCTGGCACATATGTTTGAGCATCTGATGTATTGCGGATCAGCTAATATTCCTGAATATGATCTGCCTCTTCAGCTTGCCGGCGGAGAGAATAATGCATTCACAAATAATGACATAACTGATTATTATCTTACAATTCCTGCTGAAAATATTGAAACAGGTTTCTGGCTTGAGTCGGACAGGATGCTTGAACCGGCTTTCTCACAAAAGAAACTGGATATACAAAAGAATGTTGTAAATGAAGAATTCAAGCAGCGTTATCTTAATCAGCCATATGGTGATGTTATGCTCCTGCTGCGACCTCTGACTTATGCCAGGCATCCTTACAGATGGCCGACTATAGGTATGGATATTTCCCACCTTGAGAATGTCATGATTGAGCATGTAAACGATTTCTTCTCTTCACATTATGCGCCTGGTAATGCTATTCTTACTCTCGCAGGCAATATCAGGCCCGAAACTGCATATGATCTTGCTGCCAAATGGTTTGGCCCTATCACCGGTAGGGCAGTCGTAGCCCGCAGCCTGCCTCAGGAACCGGAACAGCTGCAGGGGAAAAGCCTGACTGTGGAAAGAGATGTGCCTTCTGATGCATTGTACAAAGCCTGGCACATGGGTGCGCGTTTAAGCAAGGATTATTATTCCCTCGACCTTTTAACAGATCTTCTGGCCGGAGGTGAATCCGGAAGGCTGTACAATAAACTCGTCAGGGAAAAGAACCTGTTCAGCGAGATAAATGCCTATATCACTTCTGATATAGATCCTGGATTAATTATGTTTAGCGGAAAGCTAATGAAAGGAACAGATATCGTAGAAGCAGAAAATGCAGTCAATGAAACAATTAACGAATTGAAAGATTGTGTTGTAACTGATAATGAATTGGAAAAGGTGAAGAACAAGTTCGAATCATCCAATGTACTTTCAAATACAAGCATTCTCAATAAGGCACTTAATCTGGCGGTATGCGAGTTGCTGGGTGATACTGGTTTAATAAACAGGGAAGTAGAGAGTTACAGGGCCGTCAGCTGCGAAATGGTCAGGGATGCTGCAATAAAATATCTTAACCCCGAAAACTGCTCTACCCTCTTTTACATGTCAGCAAGAAACAAATAAAAATGGATATTCAGCGGCACATACAACCTCATGTATTCCCATTTGATGCAAGGATACTTGTTCCGACAGAATTTGTATCCCTTAAAAACGGAATATCACTTTTCCTTATCAATGCAGGTACTGAAGATGTAATGAGAATGGAGTTTGTTTTCGGTGCAGGTATGGTTCAGGAATATCTTCCGCTCCTTGCTACTTCGACAAACATGATGCTTACGGAAGGTTCTGAAAAATACAGTTCTGAAGAGCTGAACGGCATACTCGACTTTTACGGAATTTTCCTGAACCTGTCAGTCGAAAAAGACACAGCCGGGTTAACAGTATACTTCCTGAATAAACATATTGAAAAAGCGCTTGAACTAATTGCTGAAATACTTTTCCGCCCTGCTTTTCCGGAGAAGGAGCTGATTACCCTCATGAAGAAACGGCTTGGATGGTACAGGGTTGCACGGGAAAAAGTCCAGAATCTTGCCATGGACAAGTTTTTTGAATCTGTCTTCGGCTCTCATCATCCATACGGCCGCCAGGCTTATGAAAGCGACTTCGAAGGCATGAGCCCATCACTGCTGAAAGATTTTCATGCAAAATTCTATAAGCCTGAAAAGATGACTGTTATAATTTCTGGACGGATCCATGAACTGACAGTCGATCTTTTTGAAAAGTACTTCGGAGAATTGCGATCGAAAAATATCTATATCGAAGATCCAGAAAATGTAATTAAGGGAGCAGGTGAAAAGAAAATGCATATTGATAAGGCCGGTGCACTTCAGGCGGCTTTCAGAATCGGTTCTTCAACCATAAATAAACGTCACCCTGATTATCCGGGACTGAAATTCCTCAATGTGATTCTTGGAGGTTATTTCGGATCCCGTCTGATGAAAAACATAAGGGAAGAAAAAGGATTTACTTATGGAATTCATTCTTCAGTGTCTTCACTGAACCTTTCAGGCTTTAAGGTGATCTCTACCGAAGTAGGGAAAAATAACAGTAAACAGGCTGCTGATGAAATATATAAAGAAATACGTCTGCTCCAGACAAAACCTGTTGAAAATGACGAACTTGAAGTTGTAAGGAACTACATGTCGGGCGAAATGATCAGAATGTTTGACGGACCTTTTGCAATAGCTGAAAGCTTCAGGGCAGTTTGGGAATTTGGTCTTGATTATAACTATTTTATCAGGCTCATGAACACCATCAGGACAATCACTCCGGATGAAATATTAAGGCTTGCTAATATGTATTATAATATTAACGATCTTTATGAGATTACCGCGGGATGAAATGAAACCGGTCAATATTTATATAATCATTATTTTACTGACTTTAGCATCATTCCCCTTAACAGGTCAGACGGATGAAGATCCTCCGGTATCTCCTGTTTTTACCTTTGTTACGATTAATCCGGCAAACAACAAGACTGAGATGACCTGGACATCAAGCACTTCTCTTGATGTTGCTGGCTATGTTGTTTATTCATACAAAGATGGTGAAGGCTATGCAATCGATACGATATATGATCCGGATGCTACAAGCTTTGATACCCTCTGGCAATTCACAGATATACGACCCGAATCCTTCGTCATTGCAGCAATTGATTATTCAGGGAATATCAGTCCCCTGTCGAATGAACTTAAGACAATTTATACAGATTCACAGATTGATACCTGCTACAAGAAAATAAGAATATTATGGAACAAATACCTGTCGGAACCCGTAGATGTTACCGGGTATGACGTGTTTGCCTCAGTTAATTCCGGAACATGGTACCTTGCAGGGCATACATCTGCCGAGATATCCAGTTTCGAATTGGATGATTTTACAAATGGATCAGAATATTGTTTCATTACAAAAGCAATTCTTGAAAACTCCAGGGTTTCCGGGTCAAACAAATCA
>JBGPAF010000192.1:0-4432 GCA_041480535.1 Bacteroidia bacterium | reverse complement strand
TTCCCTTCAGATCAGTTCATGAAAGAAGAAATTATACGCGCGAAAGACCTTGGCATAAACGGCCTGAGGATCCACATAAAAGCAGAGATCCCGCGTAAGCTTTACTGGGCCGACAAACTTGGTCTGCTTATAATGGAAGATGTTCCTAATTTCTGGGGAGAGCCAACTCCTGAAGCAAAAGCAAACTGGGAATATATAGCTGAAAAGGAAGTTGAAAGGGATTATAATCACCCTGCTATTTTCTCCTGGGTTCTTTTCAATGAAACCTGGGGTTTGTTCAGCAGGGACTCTGCATCAGGACGCCGGATATATACTCCTGAAACACAGGAGTGGGTGAGATCGTGGTACCATAAAGTCAAAGCAATGGATCCCACCAGGCTGGTTGAGGATAATTCACCATGCAATCTCGACCATGTTGTCACAGATCTGAATACCTGGCATTCATATAATCCGGCAAGGCAATGGTCGGGATTATTCGATGAAATTGTTAGTAAAACTTATCCTGGTTCGACTTATAATTATATCGGAGGCAATGTCCAGGGCAATGAACCAATGTTGAATTCTGAGTGTGGGGCCGTTTGGGGGTACAACGGCAGTACAGGTGATATCGACCTTACCTGGGAATATCATATTATGATGAATGAGTTCCGCAGAAGGCCAAAAATTGCCGGGTATCTCTTTACAGAATTCCATGACGTTATTAATGAATGGAATGGCTATTACCGCTTCGACCGCAGTAAAAAGGAATTCGGATTTGATGAATTATGTCCGGGTATGACAATGAAGGACCTGCAGAGTGATCTTTATGTTGTAGCAGGCAATAATTTCTTTAATAAATACAGAGGAGGTGAAACAATTCGCATGCCTCTTGGTATAAGTGCCGTTTCAGCTAAAATACCTGCTAATCTGAAAATTAAATATTCTGTATATGGATGGGACCAGGCAGGTGACAGGTTCGACTGGATGAATGGAGAGGCTGAAGCAAAGGCTGAGCCGTTCAGCTATGTTCCGCATGATCCTGTATCTGTTCAGCTTCCTGAAGTAACTTCACTGATGATATTCGCTGTAACATTGAGTGATGGAGAGGGAAATATTCTCCAGCGGAATTTTGTTCCATTCCGGGTTGATGGAACAGCACCCGAAAAAACTTATATAGTATCTCAACCTCCATCCAAATTTACAAATGCTGCATGGAGCATTAAGTATCTCGCTCCCCAGCAGGGCAGGAAAGTATGGGGAATGGGATCAGGATTTTTTGAATATGAATTTACACTTCCTGCCGGTCTGGATACAGGAAAAATCGCTTCCTGTGAATTCAGGGCTGAACTTTCTTCCCGTTATCCTCAGGAGAAATACCTTGAGGAGGGTGAGGCTGAGAGCATTGGCATGACGGTTGTCTCAAATAAAGGAACCATCCCAGGGTATGGCAAAAACAGCTATCCGCAAACTGATGAAAAAACCTTCAGTTCTTCGGTGACAATTACTGCAAACGGACGAAAATTACATGAAGCCCAGTTGCCGGATGATCCAGCTGATCATCGGGGATTACTTTCATGGATGAATCAGAAACCCGGTTGGGAATGGGGGAGTTCAGATCACAGCAAAGGATGGCTTCTTGATGAAGCAGGCTCATACGGTTACCTGGTGAAGGCCCAGCTTCACAAGGCTGATATCAGGAAAGCCCTTGAAACCGGCAAAGTGTTAATACGGCTCCAGGTAGATCAATCAGGCTCCACAAGGGGAGGACTCTCCGTTTATGGCAAAGAATCAGGAAGATTCCCACTCGATCCTTCAATAATAATAAAACCCGAGTAAAAATTTACCCGGGTTCTTGAATTATTAAATCAGAGTCTCTCCTGTTAAATCAGGATACTCCTGGCATATTGAACGCAGGTTTTCGTTTCTCTTACGGCATTTGACCATGGTTTTACATCATATTCAAGTTCAATGTCGCAATAGAGGGGCCAGTTATTCTTTTTGATCAGAAGGAGAACATCAGCTATCGGCATCTCTCCCTGCCCCCATACCTGGTTCATGTTAGCCGGATCTGTATTTGGACCGGTTTTATCCTTAAGATGGACGCTGAATATCCGGTCGTGATACTTCTCTATAATCGTATTCGGATGAATACCTGTCGAACCGAAAAAGTGTCCGGTATCGAAATTCATCATGACAGCAGGTGAAACAGCCAGGAAAGGATCATAGCTGAATCCTTCGGTTGCAAACTGCATGTGGTTGTGGAATATTGCATACATGCCATGTTTCTCTGCTATAGGACCAAGCTTTTTAACAGCTTCATCGCCCACTTCTTCTGACACCCCTTTTGCACCCATTGCCTTTGCAGCCTTGAATGCATAGTCGATTTCCTCATCAGACCATCGGGCAGGTGAAAACTTGACAATATGGATATCTATGCCGGCATCATTGAACAATTTGCGGGCTTCCTCAACTTTTGTAATAGGCAATGCCAATCTCCAGTCTTTAATTTCCTGATTGAATTTGGCGATTGCAGCCTCCTGTTCAGCTGTCAGCTTTGGGCGCTGAAAACCACCCATGGGAGTACCGGCAGGAGCACCACCGGCTGGTGGACCACCTGCACCCGGAGCACCACCGGCCGGCGGTCCGCCTGCCGGACGCTGTCCTCCGCCTGCTGGCGGACCGAACATTCCCATCATCGGATTCTTTGGAGCACCAAGGTATTCTTCAAGATCACCGCTCATAAGCTCAATTGAGCTTATTCCTGTTTCTTTACAATACTTGATGATATTTTCAACACCTCCCGGCATGCTGCGCCAGCTGTAGGTGATTGCTCCGATCTGGACACCACCGAATTTTGAATCGGGTTTGTCAGATGGAGCAGGTTCAGCAACGGCGGCTGTTCCGCCTTTGCATGAATAGGAGAGAGGTACCATCGTCAAAGCAGCTGCAGCAGCAGTGCTTCCGAGGAACTTCCTGCGGGAAATACTTGTTTTTGGGGTCGAAATGTTTTTCATAAGTTATTGGGTTAAAATCTGTGAATCAGGATATAAAAATAAGTAAAAGTTGTATAGAAATGAAAGACATTAAGCCGGAGAGTGAATTTAATAATCAATTACTTTCTATTTCAATACTTGCTGGTTCCAGCCCGGGTGAAGATGCTTTAAGCATAATTCTGCCTGTTTTTGTTTCTGATTTTACAATCACCAGGCACTTCCCATGCCATGCTTTTCGCTGTGAGGTCTGGTAGCTTTCAATACTGGCAGGATTTGCATTTCCAATTGCCACTATAGTACCGGGTCCATCAAGTGAAAATGAGACAGGGTTATCCGCTTTAGGATTACGGACTCCATTATTATCGATCAGATTGACAGTAAAGTAACAGAGATCCTGGCCGTCTGCCTTTATTTGAGTCCTGTCGGCTGACAATTTAATATTTACAGGTTCACCGGCGGTTTTTAATTCTGATACATTGACCTGTTTCTTTTTAATAAAACCAATAGCTTTAAGTGTTCCGGGCTGATAGGGAACCTGCCATGATGCAATGAATTTTGTAGCCCGGTTTGTTGGTTTCTTCCCCAATGATTTACCATTCAGTAACAGCTCAGCCTGTTCGCAGGATGAATAAACACTTACCTCCATTGTTCTTCCTTCATTCCCTTTCCAGTTCCAGTCGTCAACTGCATCAAGCCAGTGCCATTTTGACCAGGATTGTCTCTCCGGATTTGGTTCAAATGAAGGTTCAGGGGGCGTGACCCAGATTGACAGCTGATTATCTTTCCAGAGAGCATCGCGGTAAAAAGATTGAGGACGTTTCCATCCGCAGATATCAATGTCGCCGCAATAGGCAAGGTTCCATGGGAAGAAATCCTGCTTTTGAAAGTATCCTCTCCATCCTATGCTGGCTTCTCCGATATAGTCAAAGGCAGTCCAGACGAAATCTCCGATCACATAAGGATTATCAATAACGTCCATCCAGCTTCCAAAGGCTTCGAGAGCATAGGATTCAGTACCGGCCATAATTCGTCCCGGAACCCGAAGATGATCCTGTGCATAAATACCGGGCTGGTTATGATCGCCGCCGGAAGCATAATTATAACCACCAATATCAAGGGTGGCAAAATAAGGATCTTTATCAGGTTTCAGATCATTGACTGCTGAGGTAACGGGACGAGTTGTATCAAGATTCCTTATAAAATCAACAAGAATTTTAGCTGTCTGAACAACTTCAGGCTCTTGCCTGTTTGGGATCTCATTGCCAATGCTCCACATTATTACAGAGGGATGGTTCCTGTCGCGAACGACCATATTCTCAATATCTTTCTTCCACCATTTATTGAACCATAGGTGATAGTCGTTCGGGTTCTTCTGTTCATTCCACATATCGAAAGCTTCATCCATAACAAGCATTCCCAGCCTGTCGCATGCATCAAGAAATGCCGGAGAAGGTGGATTA
>JBGPAF010000191.1:0-4437 GCA_041480535.1 Bacteroidia bacterium | reverse complement strand
TTGTGCCTTCAACCTGATCAATTGTTTCTAAGTCGAATTTCATTGAAACTGATGGAGATGCAAGGGCAAGCTCCGAGAATCTGTCGAGAATCCTGACAGCTTCCTGGTCATCCTGAGGATAAGCTGTCAGAGAGACAAAAACGAAAGTAAATCCAATTAAAAATGTTCTCATTTCATCTGTTTTAATCCAGACTCTTCAAAATCTGTTCCAAATGTGTATAATCGGAAATAAGAACATCTCTTGCCTTGCTTCCCTCAAATGGTCCGACTATTCCTGCAGCTTCGAGCTGGTCAATAATTCTTCCAGCTCTGTTGTACCCTATTGAAAGTTTCCTCTGTATCAGGGAGGTTGAGCCCTGCTGATGCTGAATAACAAGCCTGGCGGCCTCTTCAAACATAGGATCTCTTTTACGGAGGTCAACTTCCTGGCTTCCTGATTCGCTGTCGTCAATATATTCGGGAAGATGCATGGCCTCCGGATAACCTTGCTGGGAACCGATAAACTCGGTAAGCTCTTCAATTTCAGGTGTGTCGATAAATGCACATTGAACCCTTACAGGCTCGGCGCCTGAGGATACCAGCATATCACCGCGTCCTACCAGTCTGTCTGCTCCGGTCGCGTCAATAATAGTTCTTGAGTCAATAGATGAAAAGACCCTGAATGCTATCCTGGTAGGGAAGTTAGCTTTTATGAATCCGGTAATAATATTTGCAGAGGGCCGCTGTGTTGAAATTATAAGGTGGATTCCGATCGCCCTGGCAAGCTGGGCAAGTCTTCCGATAGGTGGTTCAATCTCCCTTCCGGCAGTCATTATAAGATCAGCAAACTCATCAATGATCAGAACTATATAGGGCAGAAACCTGTGGCCCTTTTCCGGATTGAGTCTCCGGGAGATAAATTTTTCATTATACTCTTTAATATTACGCGACTGAGCATCTTTTAAGAGTTCAAGACGGTTATCCATTTCAATGCATAGCGAATTCAGAGTGTTTATAACCTTCTGGGTGTCAGTGATTATGGCATCTTCTTCGCCAGGCAGTTTTGCAAGGAAGTGACGTTCAATCTTGGCATACAAGGGCAACTCGACCCGTTTCGGATCAATAAGAACGAACTTTACTTCTGACGGGTGCTTTTTGTAGAGGATTGATGTTATTATTGCATTGATACCTACGGATTTCCCCTGGCCGGTTGCTCCTGCAACAAGCAGATGTGGCATCTTAGTAAGATCAATTATAAAAGGATCATTTGTTATTGTGCGGCCAAGTGCCAGGGCAAGATCATATTTTGATTCCTGAAAAGCTTTGGATGTGATCAGCGATTTCATTGAAACAATCTCCGGGTTTTTGTTTGGAACCTCAATACCTACAGTTCCTCTGCCCGGGATTGGAGCAATGATCCTTATGCCAAGCGCTGAAAGATTAAGAGCAATATCATTCTCAAGCGATTTGATACGGGCAAGCCTGACCCCGCGTTCAGGTACAATTTCATAAAGGGTCACTGTCGGACCTACTGTAGCGGATATCTGCCTGATACTTATTTTATGATCGCCCAGAGTTTTAACAATATTCTCTTTGTTTTCAAAAACCTCCTTGTCATCAAATTCAATCCCTGATTTATGATCAGTAAGTATTGAAACAGGCGGGAACTTGTATCTTGAAAGGTCAAGCCGGGGATCGTACTTCTCCATGATTTTCTCGACTTCATGATCGGGGAGAATATCGGTGGCTTCGGGTCTGTTAATGTTTATCGGAACATTTTCATGAGTTTGTTTTGCATGTTCATCCTTATTGATTACATGAATTATCGGAACGTGCTCGGCACTGCCGTAATTATCCTCACCGGTGGCGTGTTTTACCACAAATTCAACTTCTTCTTCTTCTTCTTCCTCTTTGACATCAGGCTCTTCATCCCCTGATGGTTCAGATGTATCTGTACTGTCATCCGATGGTTCTACCGGTATGTTGTCAGTTTTTATGCCTGGAATGACATTTTTTATTGAGGCAGGAATAGTCTTTGTAAAAGTCTCAGGCTTGAATTTCAGTGCGAAGATTAAATAACCCACGGTAAGTAAGGTCAGAATTATTCCCGTACCTATTTTCCCTGCAAAGGAGTTAAACCATTCCGTAATCTTAAAGCCCTGGGCGCCGCCCGGACCGCTTCCCAGGTATCCGTCAGCTTCACCAAAAACAAAACCAAGGAGCAGAGAGAGAATTATAGCTGCAAAGGTGAATTTTGTCACCAGTTTCCAAAGATTGATTTTTGGAAAATTTAGCAGGGACAACCCGATAGCGCCAAAAATAAGGGGAATGAAAAAAGCCCCATATCCAAAACCATATCCAACAATCATTTTGGCAAGGAAATGCCCGCTTTTGCCTGACCAGTTCTTTACATTCACATCAGCGTTTGAAACCACCTGTGAATCAGACAGACTGAGGTCCGTCTTCCACCAGAAAAGGTATGCAACACAGGCCAGCAGGAGATACAGCGCGAAGCCGGAAATCAGAATTCCAAATACGAATTTAATCCTTTCGTCGGTAAAAAAAGATTTGGATTTTGTCTTCGTCTTTGCTGTCTTTTTGCCATTGTTCTCTTTCTTCATCTCAAATCAATTATTCCTTCAGGCAAAGCCTGTAAAAGCACCCAAAGGTAATAATTTTGAGAAAGACATAAGAAAAACAGAAAAACTTTAAGGATTAATAGCTGGAATGACATTTTGCCCCGTGCCCCTGTGCCCTGAGCCCTGCGCCCTTTAGAGGCTTACCATTTTATTGATAAACTTGTTGATATCGTTCTTTGAAACCTTCTTAAACTTATCTTTCCTCTCAAATGTTTTGTCGGGGATCTCTTTCTTGTAGATATTCTGCGCTTCGAAATGAAACTCCGAACGGCCAATGAAAAAGAAAAAACTCATCAATACTCCGTCAATCTGGTAAAAAGGAGTAGAAGCATTTGGATTCTTAACAGGGATTTGGTCGGTATACCATACATTATATATTTTAGAGCGGTCTGAAGGAAATGTAACTTCAGCATTCTTGCATTTAAAACCGCATATCTCAGCTGATCTGGAAGTTTTTCTTACTTCCATCCCACGCATGGCTTCAAATCCCGGATAAATTTCCCCCGGTTTGGATGAGTAAAAATATCTGATAGTAAACAAACTCAGATAGGTATCATATATTTCCTTGGAAGGATTTGACAGATTAATAATGCCTGAATTGCCCAAAGGAGAAATTAACTCATAAATAATATTATCATCCTTAAAAGAGACAACCAGGTTTTTTGGCATAATTTCCTCCGGCATCTTCGAAACCTGGCCTTCATATTGAACGTTATAATGAATCTCCCCCTGATTCAAAAACCTGCCTCCGTTCTTACTGCAGGCGGAAATAATGAATGTGAAAATAATTGTAAAAAGGAGTGCTTTTCCCGATCTCACCAACTTCAATTTAAGTTGAAAAATGTAAATGTAATTATTTTTTTTAACTTGTATCAGGCTCTTTAGTAATTATGAGTAAATAACAAAGTTATGTTCTTTAACATGTTTTTATTCCCCTTCCCTTAAAGCTTCTGTCTAAACTAATTTTTAGAAATTGATAGCTTTGTGCTTTGTGAAAATATTTTTCAAATAAATAATTAACGCGGATTTTTCGCGAACATTACATATATACTGGTTTATTATGAAAAAGAAACTGGCTGTTGTTGCTCTGGGAGGGAATGCACTTCTCAGGGGAGATCAGGTTGGAACGATCGATGAGCAGGAAGAAAATACTACCCGTACACTCGAAAACCTTGTTTTTCTTATCAACGAAGGATACAATCTCGTGATAACTCATGGAAACGGTCCGCAGGTGGGTAACATCCTGATGAGGAACGATGCAGGGGAGCAGATGTACCATATAGAACAGATGCCTGTTGATATCTGTGTTGCGGATTCCCAGGGCGGAATCGGGTATATGATCGAGAGAATGTTTAGAAATGTGCTAAACAAGCATAATATAAGTAAAAATGTGATCTGTCTGGTAACACAGGTTATCGTTGATAAAAATGACAAGGCTTTCACTGATCCCCAGAAACGGATTGGAAAGATCTATACAAGGGAGGAAGCCGATAAGCTATCTGAAAAAAAAGGCTGGATATTCAGGGAGGAAGTTAAGATGGACGGAGGTTTCAGACGTGTTGTACCCTCTCCTGTCCCTGTTGACATAATGAATTATTCCATAGTACGCGATCTGGCAATACAGGGGAATATTGTCATTGCCGCCGGAGGAGGCGGAGTTCCGGTTTATATCGATGAAAAAAAGGATGTCAGGCCGGCAGAAGTTGTTATCGACAAGGATCTCGCATCGTCTCTGCTGGCATCGTTGATCGGAGCCGAGGAATTTTATATACTTACTGATGTTCCCTATATCTATATAAACTACAAAAAGCCTGATCAG
>JBGPAF010000190.1:0-4465 GCA_041480535.1 Bacteroidia bacterium | reverse complement strand
CAGAAGACAGAAGAAAGAAAACACTTCGGTCTTCCAGCTTCGGTCTTCCGTCTTATTTCCTGATAAGCCTCATAATATCATTCCCATTTGCAAATATAAGAAGTGCCAGGAGTAAAATCATTCCGGCCATCTGGGCATATTCAAGAAATTTATCACTGGGTTTTCTTCCGGTAATCACCTCATACAGCAGGAACATAACATGTCCGCCGTCGAGTGCCGGAATGGGAAGGATATTCATCACAGCAAGTATTATTGAGAGCAGGGCTGTCAGGTTCCAGAAAGACTCCCAATCCCATACACCCGGGAATATACTGCCTATGGTTATAAAGCCCCCAAGTGATTCGTAAGCTTTTGTATTCTTTGAAAAGATCACTTTGAATTGCTTCAGATAATCCCCGATCGTTCTGAAACCTTTGCTGATACCTGCCGGAATTGATTCCAGGAAACCATATTTAATAGTTTTTAGTTCGAACATCTGAGAGTATGTCCTCGAGCTTGCTATACCAAGTAAACCCTCAGATGTTGGTACAACAGGGATATCGATCTGTTCGCCTTTCCTGAGGATGTTTGTTACAACTGACCTGGTTCTGTTGTCAGCAAGATATTTCTGAAACTCATCATACCATTCGAATTTATTCCCGTCGAGACCTATCAGTTCATCGCCTTCAAGCATACCTGCAATTTTGCCGGGAGATTTTTTTCCAAAACCTGCAATAACAAACGGGCCGAAAGGGGTCCTGGCATCAATTTTCCCGTTTCCCTTCAGCATTTGGGCGATGTATTCAGTAGGAATTGCGATATTGACGATTTCGCCGTTCCTGTCAACCTGAATGGTTTTCCTTCCGTTCAGAACAATATCGGATGTAATCTGTGCAAAATTTTCAATTTTCACATTGTCGACGGAGAGTATCCTGTCCCCGTTTCTGAGGCCTATCGAATATCCGACCGAATCGGTAACAATACCATATTTTACATTGGCTGTAGGCAGAAAAGTCTCTCCCCATGTATAAAGCACACAGGTATAAATCAGCAATGCAGAAATGAAGTTAAACAGGACTCCTCCCGTCATTATCAAAAGTCTCTGGCCCGAAGTTTTGGATCTGAACTCATATGGCTGAGGAGGTTGTTTCATTTGTTCCCTGTCCATTGACTCATCTATCATCCCTGAAATTTTCGTATATCCCCCAAGCGGAACCCAGCCTATTCCATATTCTGTTTCTCCAATTTTGCGTTTAAAAATTGAAAACCAGGGATCGAAAAAGAGATAGAATTTCTCCACTCTGGCCTTGAAGAGCTTGGCAAAAACAAAATGACCAAATTCATGTATCAGTACTATGATTGAAAGGCTCAGAAGAAATTGCAGTATCTTGATCAGTATTGTCATGATTTCTTATATAGTTCGTTAATATAGTTCAATGCAATTGCTCTGGCCCTGCTGTTTGATGTTTCAAGGAAACCAAGACCAGGAGATGCAAAATATTCAGTTTTTTCCATTGTAAATTCAACAACATCCGACATTTGAAGAAATCCTATTTTGCCAGCCAGAAATGCATTCACAGCAACTTCATTGGCAGCATTCATAATACAAGGCATATTCCCCCCCTGTTTCAGTGCCTGGTATGCAAGGGCAAGGTTACGGAATTTTACCACATCCGGATCACCAAAAGTGAGTGTCGGATAACGGCTCAGATCAAGCCTGGGAAGATCCGACGGATACCTGTCGGGATAGCTTAACGCGTATAATATAGGAACACGCATATCGGGCACACTCATCTGTGCTTTCACAGAACCGTCAGCAAAATGGACCAGCGAATGAATTATCGACTGCGGATGTACAATAACTTTTATCTGGTCGGGAGTGAGATCGAAAAGCCATCTGGCTTCAATTACTTCAAGCCCTTTATTCATAAGGGACGCGGAATCAATAGTGACTTTATTCCCCATTTCCCAGTTCGGATGTTTCAGGGCTTCATGGGGTTTAACGTTCTGAAGCATCTCTTTTGTAAAATTCAGGAAAGGTCCGCCCGAAGCAGTCAGTGTGATCTTTTCAATGGGGTTTCCTGATTCGCCGGCAAGGCACTGAAAGATCGCAGAGTGTTCCGAGTCAACGGGTATAATGCGGCTGCCCGATTCTTTAACAAGTTTTTTTATTATTTCACCAGCTACCACCAGTGTTTCTTTATTTGCCAGTGCAATTTTCTTACCTGCTTTTATGGCTGAAATTGTAGGTCTCAGTCCGGAATAGCCAACCATCCCGGCAACCACCATATCTATATTTGAACCTGTTACAACCTGTTCAATTGCCTCTTCGCCTGCAAATACTTTAACAGGTATATCCTTCAATGCATCTTTAAGCTGATGATAATTTGCCGTGTTCCCGATTACCACAGAGTCAGGAAGAAACTTCCTTGCCTGTTGTGCAAGGAGTCTGGTGTTGCTTCCTGCAGTCAGTACTTCAACATCAAATTCAGCCGGAAATCTTGAGATTACATCCAGGGTCTGAGTGCCTATTGATCCGGTTGATCCAAGCAAAGCAATTCTTTTTGGCATCGGCACTCCCTGTTTTAGAAAATTATGTGTTTTTCAGGATCAAGAGGACTGCCCTTATACCAGATCTCAAAATGGAGATGGGGCCCTGAAGTATAGAGTTCACCTGAATCTCCCACTACAGCTATTGCTTCGCCTGTACGGACCAGGTCACCTGTCTCCTTAAGAAGTGCTGCATTATGTTTATAGACTGAAACAATATTGTTCGAATGCTGAACCTCGATCACATATCCGGTCTCCATGGTCCAGCCCGTAAATATCACAGTTCCGTCGAGAGCTGCATTAACCGATGATTTTGGCTTGGTTACTATATCGGTTCCAAAATGTCTGGAGCGGGGATCAAATTTCCCTGATACCATACCTTTCACAGGAGGAAAGAAATGCAGGCCCGCAAGACTGGTAACTGATTCAGGTTCAACAGGGCCAAGGGTCAGGTTATACCTGTCGTCGTTTTCGACCTGGGCTCTTAATGCAGAATCTTCTGGTGATGTTCTGAAGGTGATCGATTTGTAATTTCGTGAAGTATCCCTGAGTGTATATACATCGATAGGCTGTTTCCCGGCTATAATTGCATTGATATTTGCGAAATACTTGTCTCTGAGGTCAAGTTCCTTTTCGAGTGAATCGAGCCGGATAGCGCTCAGAAGTATATTCCGCCGCATTGTAACATCGGGATAGCCTGGAATTAATTCCCGCAGATTTGTAAAGGCTATAAGCAATGCTGTGGAGCCCACAATGAAAAACAACAGGAACGTTATAAGCAGGAATGAATTATATTTTGTCAGCCTGATTCTCCAGACTTCCTCAAATGTAGTGTCATTCGTTACGGAAAACCTGTATTTATCACGCCAGCTACGTTTTTTCTTTTCGTTTTTAGGCATAATCTGTTACATGATTGGCGTGCAAAGATAATAAACCTCAGATAACCTTCACAGGTTTATCTTCACTTTGCCACAGTCCGTGCTTTGAACATACCGACATTGCCGACAGGTTCATTGAGACTTCGGGGGCGACAATATAGAAATCCACTTCAACATGTGAAGGCAGGTTGCCATATACACCCGGGGTGTAGCGGGCTTCGGCAAGAAGAGTCTCGCGGTTCCACAGTTGAATAAGGCTTATGGAATGATCATATTCATCGGGATGAGGATACTCTTCACCGAGCATCACTTTTACCATGAATTTTTCTCCTCTCTTCACCTGGTCGGAACAAATAACATGAGGCATATGGCGGTCGAGGTAGTCTCGCTTGATTTCTTTCTCCTCGTTTGCAATTTCAAGGGCTTTAAATACTCTTGGCATGGCGTTATAGTTTTTGACAAACTTAATAATTAAAATTCTAAAAAAATGTCCATTTCCTTTGGTAATTGAGTCAAATATATTAAATTTGCACCCACAATATTGCGGGGTGGAGCAGTGGTAGCTCGTTGGGCTCATAACCCAAAGGTCGGAGGTTCGAATCCTCCCTCCGCTACAAAGAAAAAGCCCTGGCGCGAAAGCGCTGGGGTTTTTTATTTCGAACAGAGCATCAAACGCAGTTTGAATGCGAAGTGAAGAAATAAAAAAACCCAAGGTCATGCGCCAGCATGACCAGGGCTTTTTCCTTGTTAAGCACTCACCAGAGGAACGCGAGCGGTGCGAGCAATCCTCATTCTTACATGAACTCACCCCCGCCCCTCTCTGCTTTGCAAAGAGGGGTGACTTAGTAAGATAATTTTAAGCATGATTTCAACAATTTGCGAAGCGTGGCAGGGCTTTTTCTTTGTTAAACACCCCAAAGAGGATCAATCCGAACGCAGAGAGGATTAATCCTCTCCCCTCTTCTGCTTTTGACCTCACTCTTTCATCCCCTCCCCCAGGGCTACCCTCTATACACATCTAGTTAATATCTTGATTTATAGAACTATAAACAACAGGT
>JBGPAF010000189.1:0-4491 GCA_041480535.1 Bacteroidia bacterium | reverse complement strand
GTAACCCTCGCAAACGGAATTGAGTCGAAAGTTAAATGGTACCAGTTCAAGATTCCGGTAACCGAATATCAGAAAACAGTAGGAGTGATTAGCGATTTTAAATCGATACGCTTTATGAGGCTCTTCCTTAAAAACTTCAGTGAACCTGTGGTTATGCGTTTTGCAGAACTTAATCTTGTCAGGGCTGAATGGAGGAAATATAATATCACATTCATGGAAGGCGGTGAAAGGATAAGTGTCCCTGAACCTTCGGACGGAACATTTGAAATAAGCTCCGTAAGTATTGAGGACAACGCAGGGAAACAGCCTGTGAATTATGTTTTGCCTCCCGGATTTGACAGAGTTGTTGATCCCCAGAATCCCCAGCTGAGACAGCTTGATGAACAGTCGATGGTTTTAAAAGTGCAGGAGCTTGTCGATGGTGATGCCCGGGCAGCATACAGAAATGTGAACCTCGATATCCGTCAATACCGGCGGCTTAGAATGGAAGTTCATGCTGAAGCTTTGATAGGTCAGCCATTGTATAATAATGAACTAACTGCATTTATCAGGATCGGGTCAGATTATAAATCTAATTTTTATGAGTATGAGATCCCGCTTAAGCTTACTCCTCCGAGCGATAAATATGATAACGATTCAGATGATGACAGGGCGATTGTCTGGCCCGAGGCCAACAGGTTCGACATTGATCTTTCAGTGCTGCAGGATGCCAAAAAAGAGCGTAACAGGCAGATGCAGGCAGAGGGATCATCGCTTAGCATTTCGGATGTCTTTGCGTTTAAAGACGATTCCAACAGAGTGTATGTATGCGGAAATCCAAATCTCAGTAATGTAAAAGTGATAATGGTTGGAGTCAGGAATCCTATAAAGACAAGGGATCCTTCCATCGACGGCGGTGACCCCAAATCGGCTGAGGTCTGGGTGAATGAATTAAGGCTCAGCGATTTCATTGAAAACGGAGGATGGGCGGCAAATGGACATCTGCAGGCCCGCCTGGCTGACCTTGGAACTGTTGATATTGTTGGTCAGGCAAGTACTCCGGGATGGGGGAGTATTGATAAGAAAGTTAATGAAAGGAGCAAGGAAGAGGTTTACAAATATGATGTTTCTTCAACCCTTGAACTGGGGAAATTTTTCCCTGAAGAGACTGGCGTGCGCCTGCCTGTTTATGTAGGCTATTCGGAGACGCGTATAAAACCCCAGTATAATCCTCTTGACCCGGATATACTTCAGAATGATGCGCTGAAGGAAGCTGCAAATGAGCGTGTAAGAGACTCCATCAAGGCAATTTCTGAAGATTATTCAAGACGTAAGACCATTTCAATAAATAATGCCGGGATAACTAAACGGGGAGAAAAACCGCATGCATGGGATCTTGCCAACTTCAGCGTGAACTATACCTATAATGAAAATTACAGAAGTAATACCAAAACGGAGATTGACCTGGAGAAGAACTACAAAGGAGGTATAAATTATAATTATGATGCCCAGCCTAAGAACATAACTCCTTTTAAGAATGTAAAATTCCTGAACTCGCCGGTTTTCAGAATAATAAAGGACTTTAATTTTTATCCGTTCCCGAAAAGCATCTCTTTCAGGACAGATGTCTCAAGATACTATAATGAGGTAAAGACAAGAAATATAAATAATCCTGGTCTTCTCATTAAACCAACATTCAGGAAAGACTTCGAATGGACAAGGATTTTTGATGTCAAATACGATCTGACACGCCAGCTTAAAATTGATTTCACTTCGACCAACATAGCCAGGATAGATGAACCGGAAGGGGCGGCCGACCGGAAAAGATACCGGAGTGATTATGAGAACTGGCGTGATTCAGTGCTTACAAACCTGAAACAGTTGGGGAGGACCACTTCCTATAATCATTATTTTAACGTAACGTACAATCTTCCAATCAACAAACTGCCGCTGCTTTCGTGGATAACAGCAAACGCAAGGCTGGGATCGGATTATTCATGGCTGGCGGGAGCTCTATATCCCGACTCGATGAAGATCAATCTTGGCAATTCTATAAAGAACCATACTGAACTTACATTTTCCGGTACGGCCAACCTCTCGGCCCTTTATACAAAATCGAAATTCCTGAAAAATATTGAAAACAATACAAGGCCTGATGCAGTTCAGAGAATGAAAACTGAATTTAAAACTGTAACATATACAAGGAACAATGTTAATTTCAAAGAAAATGTTGCAAGGGCAATTGTACATAACCTTAAAACTAAGGATGTCAAGGTTAAGATCGTAAAGAAAGACGGGACAGAGCTTAAAGGCAAGCTTGATATTGTCACCGAAAACAGGGTGACCTTCACTGCGGCTGAATCGGCCGACGGAAACCAGATTACAATAGAAGGAAGGATCCCTAAAAAACGGAATCCGGTCACAGTTACCGGTGAATATATGCTCCGTGCCTTAATGGGAATAAGATCGGTAAGCCTTACTTACACATCAGCACAGGGACAGTACCTGCCCGGGTTCATGCCTGAGGCAAAATTTATGGGAATGTCAAGAACCAATAATATGATGGCACCGGGTCTGCCATTTATTCTTGGCTACAGTAACAGGAACTTCTTCGACAGAGCTGTCTCAAACGGATGGCTGACCACCGACACTCTTATGAATACTCCGGCAATCTATAACAACAAGATCGACCTTTCATTGCGAAGCGTTGTCGAACCATTTCCGGGACTGAAGATTGACATAAACGCTGACAGAAGATTCCTTGAAAACGAAAGTTCTTATTATACGGCCGATTATAATGGCAATTTCCCCGACAGTACACGAAACAGGGTTGTTACAGGTAACTTTTCAATATCCATAATATCGTGGGGAACTGCATTTGAGAAAATCTCAAAGGATAATGATTATGTTTCAAACACCTTTGAAAATTTCAAGAAGAATGCTGTGATAATATCAGGAAGAAGAGCTCAGGCAAGAAAGGAGATAGACCCTGGTTATGAACCTGATATAGATCCTTCAACGGGTCTTCCTATAGAAGATGAGTTTAAGAACGGGTACGGCAAAACTTCACGGGAGGTTCTTATTCCTGCTTTTTTTGCCGCATACACAAAAACTGATCCTTATAAGGTTTCACTTGCTACTTTCCCCTCAGCTGCGAAGATGATGCCAAACTGGCGAATTACATTTGACGGATTTTCAAAGTTCGAATTTGTTAAAAAGGTCTTCCGCTCCGTAAATATTACCCACCAGTACAGAAGTGTTTACCAGGTCGGATCATATACAACAAATCTCAATTATTTAGCCGGCGGCAATGGTATTAACGACATAAGGGATCTGCAGAAGAACTTTATTCAGCAGTACGAAATAAATGTTGTCACTGTAAGTGAACAGTTCAGTCCTCTTATCAATATTGACATGAACTGGAAAAGCAACCTGACATCACGGTTTGAATGGAGGAAATCACGGACAGTCTCCCTCAACCTCACCGGGAACCAGATTACCGATAACCGTGTCAACGAACTGGTCGTGGGTGCCGGTTACAGGTTTGATGATGTCCAGATAATACTAAAGACCGCCAATGGTCAGAGAGCGCTGAAAAGCGATCTGAACATAAGGCTTGATCTTTCGATCAGGGACAATAAAACAGTTGCCAGGAAATTGATCGAGGATGTCAACCAGCCGGTTGCAGGGATAAAAGTCTTCACCATCGGGGCAACTGCCGATTACGTTTTAAGCGACCGGTTCAACCTTCAGTTCTTTGCCGATCATACAATGAATAATCCGTTTGTAGCTAACACTTTTCCCACATCCAATACGAACTTCGGATTCAGCCTGAAGTTTACTCTCGTCCAGTAGAATTTCTCCAAATATTTTTCTTTTTTCACGATTTGTCAGAAAACGTTTGAAACTGAGATTCTGTGATGCATTTCCCGAAAAATCAGCGAATGCCCGTGAAAATAAATGACATACAGAAGTAGAATTACAAATCCTTTTCTATAAATTTGATAGCTTTTCCTAAACTTTAACGAAGATTCCTTCTATTTAAATCAGCCTTTATGAAAAAATCAAAACCGCAATTGAATTTCTGGCAGATATGGAACATGAGTTTTGGGTTTTTAGGTATCCAGATCGGATATTCACTACAGAATGCAAACGTGAGCCGTATCTTCGAGACACTGGGCGCCAAGGTAGATGATATACCTATACTCTGGGTGGCAGCTCCGGTAACCGGATTGATTATGCAGCCAATTATAGGTCATATGAGTGACAGAACATGGAACCGTTTTGGCCGGCGGCGTCCTTATTTTTTGATTGGTGCTCTGCTGGCTTCCATAGCTCTGTGCGTAATAACAAATTCACCGACCTGGCTTTTTGCGGCCGGAATGCTCTGGATAATGGATGCATCAATAAATATTTCCATGGAACCTTTCAGGGCTTTTGTCGGCGATATGCTTACTTCAAAACAGCGTACAACAGGTTTTGCCATGCAGAGCTTTTTCATTGGAATTGGAG
>JBGPAF010000188.1:0-4506 GCA_041480535.1 Bacteroidia bacterium | reverse complement strand
TATTTCAAAAAGGATGTCTCTTATGAATTTGGTTACGGATTATCATATACTACTTTCGAGTACAGCAATTTCAAAATCGACAAGAACGCTATCACTCCAAATGACAAGGTCACTGTAAGTGTTGATGTTAAAAACACAGGTAAAGCAGACGGAGATGAAGTTGTTCAGGTATACTTAAAGACACCTGATAGTCCTGCATCACTCGATAGGCCGATAAAGAGGCTGAAAGGATTCCAGAAAATAACTTTAGCTACCGGACAAACAAAGACGGTGACTATCGACATCGATTGCTCTGATCTGTGGTTCTGGGATAGTGAAAAAGAGAGGATTACCTTCGACCCTGGAAAATATGTATTTGAGATAGGAGCATCATCCAAAGATATCAGGGGATCGGTAGAGTCAACGATGAGTGGTACATATATTCCAGTGCTGCAAACTGTTGTTGCAGAATGCGGAAGTGTTGTTCTGAAGCCTGGCAACAAAGTACAATCAAGCGTAACGGCATCTATGTCAGACGACAGCTTCTTCAATATAAAGGATGCGAAGGTAACTTATAAGACTAACAATCCGGCAGTAGCAAGTGTTGATGAAACCGGACTGGTAACTGCCGTTGGGGCGGGTGTTGCAACAATTACTGCTGAAGTGACAATTGATGGTACTACAAAATCTGATGGTTATCCTTTGAAAGTAATGGCTGATCTCTCTCTGAGCAGCCTGGAACTGGATGGTAAGAAAATAGAAAATTTCAGTCCTGATGTTCACGCTTACAGTTATCTGATGAAAGATGGTTCTGTGAAGATGCCAAAAGTAAATGCTATGCCTGCTGTTAATGGGACAAAAGTCAAAATTACCCAGGCAACAGGAATACCGGGTACTGCATTTATAACCCTGACTGATAATATATCAGGACAGGCTGGCTGCTATGCCGTGAATTTTGGTACAATGTCTTATCCTGATGCTTTTGAACCTTCCGCGCTAAAAGAACAATGGAGTTGGATAAGGGAAAATAAAGATAATTGGAGCCTTTCAGAATCTTCCGGTAATCTTGTTATTACTGCAAGCAAGGGGGATATAAAGGGTGCGGCCAACAATGCTGAGAATATCCTTCTTCAAAGCGCCAACACCGACTGGTCGGCAGAATCGAGAATGGAGTTTTCAAAAAGGCCCTTAAAAATCGACCAGCAGGGAGGCATTATAGCTTATCAGGATGACGATAATTACGTCAAACTTGTTTATATAAATTCAGGTAAAGGATTCATGGGAGGTGATGAATATATTGAACTGCTTGTTGAAAGCCAGGGTACCCAGTATTCGGCTGCAAACATAAAAACGCGAGGATTGGTGCCTGATGACCTCACCATGGTTCTTAAACTTGATAAGAAAGGAAGCAGGTACACCGCCTGGTATGCAACAGGAGGAAAAGATTTTGAACTCCTTGGATCAACGGATGTGGTAATGCGAGATATCAAAGCCGGATTGCTGACATGTGATGGTGCAGATACCCCCACTAGTGGTCTGTTTCCTCAAATAGGCCTTACAGCAGCTGATGCGGAAAAACCTTTTAAGGTTAAGTTTGATTATTTTCATATCGTGAATACCGGTAATTGACTTTTTCCGGATAAACATAAAGGGGCTGTTAGAAAACGTTATTTTTCCCCTATTTTTAACAGCCCCTTACTTTTAGGTCTTTTGTACGTATAATGTCGTAATCGGGATCGAAAAAATGATATTCCTGGCCAAGAGAATAATTCCCTTTATTATTGGAGGATTGATTTTTTTAGCACCATTTGAAAAATCATCTACTAAACCGGAGGAAGTACGGTGCCTGGGATATTGTTCACGACGGATTCCGGATGCAGGAGATAAAAAGGATTACAGGGATATTGTAATTTATAACGGAAAGTTTCTGGCTGTCGGATCTGATGGAAGAGTTGACTATATAAACAATTCCGGCAACAGCATTCCTGCCGGCAATAAATACAAAGAAAATCTGAACTGTATTGTGAGTGATGATCAGACACTTATTGCTGCAGGTGATAAGGGCACAATTCTTTTCTCTTCTGATGGAAAATTATTTACCAAAATCGAATCGGGGACAGTCAGGAACATTAATGGAATCGCTTTTAAGAACGAATTATTCATTGCTGGCGCTGACAAGGGGACAATACTTGTCTCAAAAAACGGTAAATCATGGAACATCATACATCTGGAAGTCAAAGGGAATATTGTATCTGTCACGGCTAACGATTCCTTCTTTTTTGGGATTACAGACAGCGGTGAGATATTCAGATCAGATGATGGACTTAACTGGGAAATTAAAGACTACAACATAGAGTATTCAGGATATAATAAATCCTGCATATTTAAAAAGGTGCTTGCTGTAAAGAACAGGATTGTGATTATAGGAAGGCATGATGATGGATCACCCGCTGTCCTTTTTTCATCATTGGGAAATGTATGGACAGAGAGATCCCTGAACTATAAGGACGATCATGGTGCAATACGATTCTTAACCAATGAACCTAATGACATAACTTATGATCCTGTACGTGATCAGTTCATTCTTGCATGTGACAATGGAGAAATATTCAGCCTGCCTTCATGTACAAAATGCAATGTATCTGTCACTATATCAACCAATGATATTCGCGCCATTATTTGCACACCTGATCTTCTGCTAAGCGTCGGCGAAGACTTATTTATAAATATTATAAAATTCTGAAATGGATCAGCTGCAAAGTTAATGTCCTTTCATTTTTTCTTCCAGAGCTTCTCGATTTCTTCAAGTGTCTTCCCTTTTGTTTCAGGCACATATTTCCACATGAACAGGGCGGCCAGTATCCCCATAGCTCCATATATCCAATATGAAAAACCATGGTTAAACACCTGTGTTAACCATTGATTATCATTCAGTATGGGGAAACTAAATGATACTAACCAGTTTGCGATCCATTGAGCAGCAACAGCAATGGACATTGCACCACGGATACTGTTTGGAAATATCTCCGACAAAAGAACCCATGTAACAGGTCCCCAGCTCATTGCAAAAAAAGCAGTATATAAAAGTATAAATATCAAAGCTAACAGTCCTTCATTGTGGGAGTAAAATGAAGTACCCAGGGCAAACATACTTACTGCCATTCCCAGAGCTCCTATTATCATCAGGGGTCTCCGGCCAAATTTGTCAACAGATAGTATTGCGACCACCGTAAAAGTCAGATTCACAATTCCCACTATGATTGTTTGGAGGAGCGATGTGTTAGTTGAGGCTCCCATGTTTCTGAAGATATTACCTGCATAGTACAATACCACATTTATGCCGACGAACTGTTGAAAAACAGAAAGCAAAATTCCGATGAGAATTACAAAGAATCCAAAAGAGAGCCACGGAGCTCTGGTTTCATGCATCGTGTCCTTGATTTCTTTCAATATCACGGGAGCATCATTTGAACCTGATATTTTATTCAGCACTTTCAGCGCTTTGTCATCTTTACCTTTCATTACCAGAAAACGGGGTGTTTCCGGCACAAACAGAAGAAGCAAAAGGAAGAGTCCTGCCGGTATGGCTCCTGAAAAAAACATCCAGCGCCAGCCTTCTGACATCAGCCACTGTTCATTACCTTGCTTTGCGATGAAGTAGTTAACGAAATAAATAACGTTCATTCCGAAAATAATCGCAAACTGGTTCCACGATACCAGTTTGCCTCTGATATTGGCAGGAGCTATTTCAGCAATATACATGGGAGATATCATAGAAGCAATACCAACCCCGATTCCTCCTATTATCCTGTAAAAGAAAAACGAATAAACGGGCAGGGTTCCGAATATGTTAAAAAACTCAGGTTTCCAGGCACCGATTGCGGAAAGGAAAAAGGCCACTGCAGCTATGATCATACCGTTCTTCCTCCCCAAAGAATTGGAAATAAGACCCGACAGAGCACCTCCGATAATACAACCTATCAGTGCGCTGGCAATGACAAATCCCTTGATGATATCAGCCGTACCCTGTAATTCTGCTCCTTCAGTCGGAACAGTTTTGGTCAGAAAGGCAATTGCCCAGACCGTGACAGCCGCAATAATGATAGCGCCTATTTTCCCTCCCTTTTTGAAGCCCAGTAACCTTATTATCTGCGCTGAAATAACACCTAAAACCAGATATATTACCAATGTCATCAGCAGCTTGTACTGACTGATCAATTTAATTGCATATTCATGATTGGCGGGATCCAGCATTGGCGAAATATACAACGTAACCAGTGATTTTTCTGCACCGTTAACAACAGCAGTGTCGTATCCGAACAGCAAACCGCCCAGGGTGGCTACAAGCGTAAGAGCCATGATGTAAACAGGATTTCCTTTAATAAAGGAAGGTGTGGCAGATTTCCCTGATAAATTTCCTGATGTCATATTTAATTATTTGATTTATAATTCCTTATTCCTCTATTTCCTTATTTCCTTATTTCTTTATTCCTTTAATGTAATGCCTTTTGGTCCGTCATAATTATA
>JBGPAF010000187.1:0-4511 GCA_041480535.1 Bacteroidia bacterium | reverse complement strand
GAATCCGCGAAATAAATAATCTAAAATTCTGTATTATAGCCATTTGGTACCATTGAAAAAATCCAAATCCATTAACCGCTAAGGTCGCAAAGATTTTACGCTAAGGTCGCAAAGAACTAAAATATAAGGTTTTTACTTTGCGTGCTTTGCGCATGCTTAGCGTGCTCGCGGTTAAAATATTTTTCTCAAAATGAGAATTGTTTTATCAAAATGAACAATTCCATATTATTTGACCCATTACCAATCAGTTTATAATCAATACATTATTAATAACGGCCCGGCATTTGCATTTGCTTCAGGGACTAATAAAATTATGAAGAGAATTTATAATCTGTTAAACTTAAATAAGAAAAAAAACAATGGAAAACAAAGTAATCAATGACCCCAAATCAGTTAATGAAAATGTGGTCGTAACAAACAAGGTAAACACTGCACGGAAGGAAGGAGTCACAAAAGGAGCACTTGCTACCGCGATAATCAGTTTGGTCCTTTTACTGGGACTGGGTGTTCTGGCTTATTCCTTTCATACCCGCGATCATAAAAATCAGCTTGCCCTGATGGAAAATCAGAAAATTTCATTTACGGAACAGCTGACAGAACGTGATTCGACGCTGAACGACTGGCTCACGTCATTTGATGAGATTGAAAGAAATCTTACAATGATTAAAGAGAAGGAAAAAATTATAACTGTAAATTCATCAGGTGCTGAAGTTTCGAAAGACAAAAGAAATCAGATCATGGAGGATATACAGAACATAAATGCACTGATCGACCAGAACAAAAAGAAAATTGCCCAGCTGAGCGCCCAGCTTAAAAAGTCGGGGAATACTATTGCCGGACTGGAGACCAGGATCGCATCTCTTGAAGAGTCAATGAAGACATATGAGAATGAGATAGCTGAACTTAAAACGGACCTCGTCAATAAGGATTTCGAGATCGGACAGCTTAATGGCCAGATGTTTGCTCTTAAGGATACGCTTACAATAAAAGAAGAAAAAATCAGCAACCAGATTGGCAAACTGCACCAGGCATTTCTCATTTCCGGCACTTATAAGGATCTTAAGGAAAAGGGACTTCTCTCCAAAGAAGGAGGATTTATTGGTCTTGGCAGAAAGGAATCTCTTCTTGAAGATTTTTCCGACAGTCTGTTCAAGGAAATAGATATTACAAAGACAACAACCATCCCGGTTAACTCTAAAAATGCAAAGCTTGTTACCGAGCATCCGTCAGGCTCATATGAACTTGTAAAGGAAAATGAAAAACAAATCGCTTACATTGCAATCAAAGATCCGGATGAATTCTGGAAGATTTCAAGGTACGCTGTAGTTGAGATCATTAAGTAGGTTTAGTCAGGTTAGGTTAGGAGTACCAGGTTATGCTTTTCTGAATAAAGCAATAACCTGGTACTAATTTTTTAAACCCCACATTTCTCGATTTTTTTTATCTGCCTGTTCAGAATCTTTCGAACACCCCCAGCCCAAACAGAGCAAAATCGTACTTTACGGGATCTGCCGGATCGAATTCACGAAGGTTGGCAGTCAGTTCCTCAACGGCTTTCCAGTCGTTCATCTTCCTGGTAAGCAGACCTAGTTTCCTGGACGTGTTACCCGAATGAAGGTCAAGCGGGACATAGAGCGTTGACGGATCTATCCTTTTCCATATCCCGAAATCGACACCCCTCCCATCGTTTCTCACCATCCATCGCAGAAACATATTGAGCCGCTTCCCCGCCGCTCCTCCCGTTATATCGGCAAAATGTTTTTCAGTCCTTCTTTCATGATTCTCACAAAAGAAATATTCCCTGAGATACGATATCCCTTCTTTTAAGCTTCCGGAATTGGACATACCCTCAATGACCACGTCCTCCATGCTATCAAATTCCGTATAAATATGCCTGAGCCCTTTCATAAAATAACTGCAATCGATGCCATTGAATGTACGGTGAACAAAGTGTGACAGGCGCTTCAGATCATCATCACCGGCTGACATAACGAATTCATAAGGAGTGTTATCCATTGCCTCAAGAAGTACGCCGGCGCTCCGGAGAATAAGATCCCTCCTGCCCCAGGCTATCGCGGCAACCAGAAATCCTGCGATCTCCCTGTCGTGCCGCGATGTAAACCTGTGTGGTATTGAAATGGGATCAGTAGTTATAAAGGCAGGATTGTTGTACTGATCGTGTTTTTCTTCAAGGAATTGTCTCAGTTCACAGAAGGTCAGGCCATTATATGAACGGTCAGGACTCATTTACAATAAGCCCGTCTTTTATTTGCAGGATCCTGTCCGACATGCCGGCCAGCTGCCTGTCGTGGGTAACGATTACAATTGTCTGGCCAAATGAATCCCTGAGCTTGAAAAAGAGTTTATGAAGTTCGTTCTTGTTCTCTGAGTCAAGATTTCCCGACGGTTCGTCAGCAAGAATTACCGAAGGATTGTTAATCAGCGCCCTGGCTACAGCAACTCTCTGCTGTTCCCCGCCGCTAAGCTCCGAAGGCTTATGCTCGAGCCTGTCTGACAGGTTAAGGAATCCAAGTATTTCAGCTGCTCTTGCCTCGGCTTCAGCTTTGCTTTTACCTGCTATATATGCTGGTATGCAAACATTCTCGAGGGCAGTGAATTCGGGAAGGAGCTGGTGAAACTGAAAGACAAACCCGATATTTATGTTCCTGAAGGCAGCAAGGGCTTTTCCCCTTAACCGGCTTGTATCGGTGCCGTTGTAAGAAATTGTGCCGCTGTCGGGTTTATCGAGCGTCCCTATTATCTGAAGAAGAGTTGTTTTTCCGGCTCCGCTGGCTCCTACTATTGAAACGACTTCCTTGTCGTTGATTTCAATATCAATCCCTTTCAGGACTTTCAGATCCCCATATGATTTCTTAATGCCGGCGGTTTTAATCATAATTGTTTTGAAAGGAAAGATGAGACTAGCATTCTGAGATTTTAACCCCCTACCCGACCTTCCCTCATGGGGGAAGGAGTATAACTAGTCAGTATAATCGTACTTGTATAAATTATCATCAGGCTCGTTAATAGTCCTTTTGTAGGTGTCCTTTATTTCATTGGAACTATTCTCAATATTATCTTTTACCTCACTTCCTTCTATTTCGATATTATCCTTTACTTCGTTCAGGTCTTTTTTGACATTATCCTTTACCTCGTTAACTTCTGTTTCAAGATTCTCTTTTACTTCGCTCAGATCCTTGTCAACACCGCTCTTGAAATCGTTTACCTCCTTCTTCAGGTTGTCACTGACCTCATTCACATCTTTCTGTATACCATTGGAAATATCAGTTACATTGTTTGTTATTGTATTTGTGACGTCATTAAGATCCTTCCTGATCTCACTTGTACTCTCCTCAAACTCACGCTTGATATCATCAGTGGCTTTCCTGAAATCGCGCATCCCTTTTGACATACTCCTGGCGATCTCGGGCAGTTTATCTGCTCCGAATAACAACAGTACTACAATGATGATTACAAATATCTCCTGACCGCTCATATAATCCCTGCTTCAATTTATCCAAAAAAGAACAATTACAAAGTTAGAAAAAATAACATTCATTAAGATTCAGACATCCCATCTTTCTTTTACCTGCTATTCAGATGTGTGTTAAAAAGCAAAAAGGGGACATTATAAAGTCTGTCCCCTTCTGATATTTTAAATGGTAGTTAGTATTTTATCCCAGTTTTTTTTGTTGCATCATAAGTAATCGGTGCTGCAATGAAAACTGAAGAATAAGTACCGACTATTATACCGATGAGCATTGCAAAAAGGAATCCTCTGAGTGTAGCTCCACCGAAGAATATCATAGCAATAAGTACCAGTATTGTTGTCATACCTGTATTCATCGTACGGCTAAGAGTATCGTTCATGGCCATGTTTATAACTTCATTAACAGGACGTTTCCTGTGAAGAGGAAGGAATTCCCTCAACCTGTCAAATACAACAACAGTATCGTTTATTGAATATCCGATTATTGTCAGGATTGCCGCGATAAATGACTGATCGATATCCATTGAAAATGGTAACCTGCCCCAGAAAATGGAATAGAGTCCCATTATAATTATTGTGTCATGTGCAAGTGAAGCGAGTGCACCAAGGCCATATTGCCAGTTTTTGAAACGCATGAAGATATAGAGAAACATTATGATCAGAGAGACCCCTACGGCCCAGTATGCCCTTTTTTTCATATCTGCTGCTATTGTTGGTCCAACAGTTTCTGATTGTATCCTGTATTTTGAAAGGAATTCTTCTTTTGTCACATCAGCCCCAATCATACCTTTCAGCCCATTATAAAGACCAGTTTCAATCTCATCATCTACACCTGTCTCGTTTATTTTATATTTTGTAGTTATTCTTACCGTTTTATCATTTCCGAAAGTCACAACAAGTGGTGCTTCTCCAAACGCCTCAGTAAGATTTGCTGCAACATCAGCTGTTTTTACTGTCTGATCAAACCTGACGACATAAGTACGGCCACCTGAAAAGTCAATTCCCTGATTAAATCCTCTGG
>JBGPAF010000186.1:0-4517 GCA_041480535.1 Bacteroidia bacterium | reverse complement strand
GCCCAGTATTTTGGATTATCATTCTCGATTATCAGTATACAATCGGGAGTTACTTCATCGTAAGACCTTCCGATCATAAAAGCGCAAGCGTTGTCGTATTCTTTCTTCGATATATTAAAGGTTCTGGAAACAATGTCGATTATTGTTTTTTCCTGCTCGGAAATAAGTCCGTCTTCAAATGCGAATTCAAGCAGCTGAAGAAATACTATCATTCTCTCTTCAAGGAACAAGCCCTTCTTTATCTGCCTGCATATATTTGTGATCTGGAAGGTTATAAGAGAATCCTCATCAGAGAGTTCTGCCTTATCAACACTTTTAAGCTCATTTGAATAAAACTCCAGGTTATTTTCAAAAAGAGCATAGTACTCTTCTTCAAGTTCGCGGTTAAGGTAACGCCGGAGGTAACTGCGGAGGATTTTTTTACCCCTTGACGAAATACCGCCTGGACTAATAGTGGAAACGATAGCAAAAATGTGAATCAGAGCCAGGAGTACAGATTCCCTCATAAAAATAATGGTGAAAAAAAGACCGCAAGATAACTTTCTTTGCGGTCAGATAGTTATGAAAAAGTTACTATATAATTTTGCTTCTTATGCTTGTAATTGCATTTGTGATGTCTATAATGTTCTGATTTGTAAGGCTTGTCGTCAGTCCTTCATATACTTTCTTTATGGGTTCCAGCTTGTCAACGAATTCCTTCACATTCGGTTCATCCATATAAGGCTTTGTAATATCGATAAATAAATCGAAAGATTTTTTCTGATCAATCAGAACTTTTGAAATTCCGGCAATCTGATAGGCTGCTTCCGATACGTGAGTTGTAAGATACATTCCCTCTACCCAGGCACCGCCGACAACGAGTAAAGCAAGAGATTGCTGTTCATTATCACTCAGGTAGGCATAGGTATTATTGAAGGCATCTGTAAGTAAATTTACAAGCTCATCCCTGTTATCAAAATTATCCTTAATCCGGTCATATAATGTTTCATCATAGATCTTTGACATATTCAAATCAGAGGCCAGTGACCTGATTGCGTCCAGATAATTAAGTATTTCCTGCTGAATGTTATACAGTGTGGCATAACTCAGATCAGCTCCAAATGCGCCAAGGTTAACAGCTTTACTTTGACTTGTGAGATATTTCCTTGAATTTTCAACGGGATTGCAAATACCCATAATATACCCAACCTCCAGTTCTGAAAGCATTTTAATAACTTCAGCCGATGTAGGCAATGGATAGACATTCTTTTCGATCTCATTATTAAGTGTTTCAACCTGCTCAAGCTCAACTTTCTTCAGGTCTTTCTTTTCAGATCTGTTTTTGCATGAACCAAGCCCGGAAACGCATAAGATAAGCATTGGAAGAATGATAACTGCTATAGTCTTTTTCATCTTTGTTAGTTTAAAATTAAAATCCCATTTAAAAACGCCTATAAAAATAATAAATAATATTAAAATAGCTCCCACACTTCAATCTATTTTACAAATTCATCCATTAATATCCTTTTCAGTAGTAATCAGAAACAGTTTTTTCCATCAGTGATGATTTTCATTCATATACCAGACTCAGTTCATACTCTATTTTGTTTATCTTTGAACCCCTGAAACAAAATTATTTCTGATGAAATGGAACTTTGATGAAGAGGTTTCAAGGGAAGGCACTGACTGTGTAAAATATGATCTCAGAAAAGAAACATTCGGCACCGGGGATGTAATTCCGATGTGGGTCGCTGATATGGATTTCAAAACACCTGATTTTATTATAAGAGCCCTGAGGAAACGGCTTGAACATGAGATAATGGGATATTCATTCCGCCCTGCAGACTATTCCGGGTCAATTTCTTCCTGGCTGCTTAAGAAACATAACTGGGAAATCGAGGATGATTGGATCTGCTTCTGCCCGGGCATAGTTCCTGCACTTAATTTATGTACACTTGCATTTACCCGTCCTGGTGACTCTATTATTATCCAGCCTCCTGTATATACCCCGTTTTTTTCAGCAGTTGAAAATCATGGACGTAATCTTATTTATAACCAGCTGACTGAGGTGGATGGTAAATATGTTATGGATCTGGATTCCCTTGAAGATTCAATAACCACAAATACCAGGATGATAATCATCTCCAATCCTCACAATCCAGTAGGAAGATCCTGGTCCACAGATGAACTTACAAGGCTGGCAGAAATTTGTCTCAAGAACAATATACTGATCCTTTCCGATGAGATACATTGTGATCTGATACTTCCGGGTTTTCACCATGTTCCTGTCACTAGGCTCTCGCATGAAATTTCAGAAATTACAGTTACCTGCATTGCTCCAAGCAAAACATTCAATCTTGCAGGCCTGTCAACATCATCGGCGATCATTTCCAATCCGGTTTTAAGGAAATATTTTAACTCAAAAATAGAACACCTGCATATCGGAAACGGTAATATATTTGGAACAATCGCCTCTACAGCAGCATATTCATATGGTTACGAATGGCTCGATAACCTGATGGATTATCTGAATCAGAATGCAGATTATGTAATTGACTACTGCAGGGCAAATATCCCGGAAATAGTACCTGTAAGGCCTGAAGCAACTTACATGATCTGGCTCGATTGCAGAAAGCTTGGTATGACAGGTGAAAAACTTCAGGATTTTTTTGTCAATAAGGCAAAAGTTGGGATGAATGAAGGATCAACCTTTGGACCTGGCGGTGAAGGCTTTATGAGGATGAACCTTGGAACAACACATCAATGGGTCAGAAAAGCCCTGGAACAGATTGAAAAAGCAGTTGCTTCCCTGAGATAAACCGGAACAAAAACAATTTGAATGAAAAACACTATTAAAGTAAAGCTGACCCTTGAAGATGGCACTGTCTATTATGGGAGATCATTTGGATCTCCGGCCGCTGCAGCAGGTGAGGTGGTTTTCAATACCGCAATGACAGGGTATCCTGAAAGTCTGACCGACCCTTCATACAAGGGGCAGATACTCTGCCTTACGTACCCGCTTGTAGGAAATTACGGGGCACCGGCGAAGAGCGAGGAAAATGATCTTTATAGTTTTTATGAATCTTCGTCAATCCATATTTCGGGACTGATAGTTTCAGATTATTCATTTGATTACAGTCATTGGAACGCCAGTGAGAGCCTGGATGAATGGCTCAGACGCAATAAAGTACCAGGAGTTTTCGGGATCGATACGCGTGCCCTGACCAAAAGGATAAGGGAAAAAGGTGCCATGCTTGGCAAGATCGAACCGGAAGGCACTGAGACTGGTTTTTATGACCCGAATAAGATCAACCTTGTAGCTGAGGTAAGTACCCGCGAGATAAAGAGATATGGTTCGGGAAAATACAGGATCATGCTTGTCGATTGCGGCGTCAAGTACAACATTATAAGAAACCTGCTTAAAAGGGATACGACAATAATAAGGGTGCCATGGGATTATGATTTTCACAACGAAGATTATGACGGGCTCTTCCTTACAAATGGCCCGGGCGATCCGAAGATGTGCGAAAAAACAATTGATAACATCAGGAGATCATTTTCGGGCAAAAAACCCATTTTTGGAATATGCCTTGGAAACCAGCTTATGGCACTTGCTTCGGGAGCAGATACCTATAAACTAAAATACGGACACAGAAGCCATAACCAGCCAGTATTACAGGTTGGTACTGACAGAGCTTACATAACATCCCAGAATCACGGGTTTGCAGTTGACAACAACACTCTTGGTAATGAATGGGAACCTCTCTTCATCAACATAAATGACAACACAAATGAAGGGATGAAGCATAAAACCAAACCTTTTTTCTCAACCCAGTTCCATCCCGAGGCTTCAGGCGGACCAACTGATGCGGATTACCTGTTTGATGAGTTTATAGAGAATATCCAAAAAAATTGCCCCTAAATCCCCTGAAGGGGACTTTAACATGGATCCTATAATTGGCCCCCAATTGGGGGGTTGGGGGTTAACCCTCTTTCATCATTTTCTCGACCAATTCAGCAGACGATTTGCTCTTGAAGCATTTCATTCTTTCTTCAAAAATCTTCGAAATCTCCTTGTTACAAAGATTGGCTATGCTTCCCTCATGAGTGTATTCGCTTATTGATGTCTTTGTGAAAACCCCTTTCCCTATCATTTCTGAAACCTTTTTATAGGCATCCCTGAATGGAATACCCTGTTTCACAAGGCGATTGACCTCTTCGGTGCTGAATATGCTGTTATATATCGGATTCGCAGTTATGTCTTCATTTATCCTGATATGATTCAGCATTAAAACCATTATGTCCAAACATTCCTTCATGTCAGAGAAAGCATTGAATATCAATTGTTTCAGAAGCTGTAATTCCCTGTTGTATCCCGATGGAAGACCAGAGATCAGGGTTGCGACCTGACCCGGCAGATTTTGAATCAGACCGGTCCTTCCCCGGATAAGCTCAAAAACATCAGGATTTCTTTTCTGGGGCATAATGCTCGATCCTGTTATATACTCATCAGGAAAATCAATGAAACGAAATTCTGC
>JBGPAF010000185.1:0-4528 GCA_041480535.1 Bacteroidia bacterium | reverse complement strand
TTTCATAACTACCTGATTATTAGTGTGGAGGTTAGGAGAATCGAACTCCTGACCTTGTGACTGCCAGTCACACGCTCTAACCAACTGAGCTAAACCCCCGTTATAAAGAACAATCAAATAAGGCTCACACGCTCTAGTCCCGAAAATCGCTTGCGATTTTCGGGGATCCACGTTCCGCTGATGCGGAACGGAACCAACTGAGCTAAAAACCCCCCAATAAAACTGGCTAAATTTAAGAAAAATTTAAGAATATTAAGACACTCACCAATCGCTCTAATTTATTACTTTGCAGAAAAGCAGGTAATTAGTATTTTTGTGTCAGATTTTTGCGGTCAGGGATACTTTGAAGTTTGATGAATTTAAAATTGGTCTGAATATTGTTCCTGATCTTCAAAATGCCGAATAAAGCAGTAGCCTTGAAAGAGTGAAAATAAAAAAGACAGATAAAGAGCTGACCCTGGAAAAAGGTAATCATTCAGTAGAATTTCCAGATTTCGATGACCTTGTATTTGAAAACCGGAACAAAGAGTACGGTGCCTACAAGCTGCGTAAGAAATATAATCTGACCGTGTTGGAAGGAACTGTGATTGCTTCGCTGTTAGCTATTGCAGCAATTTTAATACCATTTATTGCCCGGCCTTCGTCCGAACAAATAATATCAGGTGGTAACGGATATGCAGTGTCGGTCAGGATGGAAAACCTTGAACCTCCGATAGAGAAAATATATGTTCCTCCGGCTCCACCACCGCCTGAAGCTTCAAAAATGCCGGAAACGGTTGAATACGTACCGCCGGTCGTTGTTGATTCAATCGTCCCTATTGAGCAGACACAGGTTACAACCGATGCAGCACTGGCATCAAATGATAATGAAGTGATCGATGGAGGAGGATCAGGATTTGGTGACGATCTGCTATCGGGTGGTGATGGTACCGGATCAGAAGAACCCCTTTTAATTGTGGAGGTGATGCCTGCTTTCAAAGGCGGGGGACTCGATAATTTCCGCTTCTGGCTGCAAAAAAGAACAAACTATCCTTCATCAGCGATAGAACAAAAAATCAAGGGAACAGTATTTCTTACATTCATTGTTGAAAAGGATGGTTCAGTAAGTAATGTGACAGTAATTAAAGGAGTACATCCATTGCTCGATAATGAAGCAGTCAAAGCAATTTCAGGATCACCGAAATGGTCGCCGGGATTACAGAGAGGACAACCTGTAAGAGTCCGGTTCCAGATACCTGTAAGTTTTTATTAAGACATAATAATAAACAAATTAGAGAGTTATACCTGTAATATTTTATATTTTTACGGTAATCAACCTAGAAAAAACCAACCTATGAAAAGAATAGTTTCTGTTTTATTCGTTATGATAATGATCCTGTCGGGATGTGGGTCCTCTAAAAAACAAATGGAAAAAGGTAACTATGAAGCAGCTCTGAACAAAGCCGTGAAACAACTTCGCAAAGACTCCAGGGATACAAAACAGATCTCAATTCTTGACAAGTCGTATACAACTCTTAATGAACAGGATAATGAGAGAATACGATACCTTAAAATGGAAGAGAAGCCTGCCAATTGGGATGAAATATATCAGATCAACAAAAGAATGAGCGACAGACAGGCTTATGTGAGAACTGTCACACCTCTGGAACTTAACGGGAAAACAATAGAATATACTTACGTTGATTATATGCCTGAGATGGTTGCTGCAAAGCGCAAGTCAGCCGATTTCTATTATGCCCATGGCAATGAACTTATGAAGAACAAATTAAAGGATAATTACCGTCAGGCTTACTATGAATTCGTAAGGGCTAAGGAATATGTGGGCACTTATGAGGGCATCGATAACAAAATTGATGATGCAAAATATCTAGGCATGAGCAGAGTGCTTATTACCCTGCAGAACAAATCATTAATAAAATTTGATAAGGATTTCGAAGAGGATCTTCTTTCACTTAATCTGCCGGCACTTAACAGCGAATGGGTTGAATATCATACCCGGGACCTTGATCAGAATACTCAATATGATTATTTCGTTAATGTAAATATCAGGAATATAATCGTAAGTCCCGATCAGACAATGCAGAAGGATACAGTTGTAAAGAAAGATGTTGAGGACGGGTATAATTATCAGCTCGATAAGAAAGGGAATGTAATGAAAGATTCTCTCGGGAATGACATTAAAACAAAGAAATACAAAACTCTTCAATGTGCGCTTATTGAAACCATTCAATCGAAAGCCTGCCAGATTAACGGTGATGTTGAAGTAATACAGAGTAATCCCAATAAAGTGCTTAAAAAGGATCCTCTTGGTGCTCAGTCAGATTTTGAATATGTTTCCGCACGGGCTCTTGGTGATATTCAGGCATTAAGCCAGGCACAGATCGAGAAAACAAAATCAAAGGCTGTCCCATTCCCCTCTGATATGGAAATGGTCCTGCGCTGTTCCGATGCACTTAAACAGGCAATAAATGGGGCTATTCAAAGTAACAAGAGGTTTATTAATTAATCCGTTATTGGTTGCTTGGTGCTAGTTGCTAGTTGCCTGTTTAACCAGTAACAAGCAACCAGTAACCAGCAACTTGAAATAAATGATCGACACCGGAAAGCAGAACGAAAGAGCAATACTTATAGGATTAATATATCCCGGACAGGATGAAAATCAATCCAGGGAATATCTCGAGGAGCTTTCATTTCTGACCGAAACTGCCGGTGCGGAACCTGTAAACAGATTTCTTCAGAGACTTGCCATTCCTGATCCCAGAACATTTGTTGGCTCCGGTAAAATTGCTGAGATTGCCGCTTTTGTTGCGGAAAACAAGATCAATGTGGCGATTTTTGATGACGAGCTATCCCCGGTACAGATGCGTAATATTGAAAATACTTTGGGGTGTCGTGTCCTTGACAGGACCAATCTTATACTTGACATATTTGCTAAGCGCGCCCATACATCCCATGCCAGAACTCAGGTAGAACTTGCTCAATATCAGTACCTTCTTCCACGACTTACCGGGATGTGGACTCATCTTGAAAGGCAGAGAGGCGGAATTGGACTGAGAGGTCCTGGTGAAACAGAAATTGAGACCGACAGAAGAATTATCAGGGATAAGATTGCCCTGTTGAAAACCAGGCTAAAGAAAATAGACATGCAGATGGCCACCCAGAGGAAAAACCGTGGAAAAATGGTCAGGGTAGCACTTGTAGGTTATACAAATGTCGGGAAATCAACAATAATGAATCTTTTAAGTAAGTCGGATCTGTTTGCTGAAAATAAGTTGTTTGCCACTCTCGATGCCACCGTCAGGAAAGTTGTTATAGGCAACCTGCCTTTCCTGTTGTCCGATACTGTGGGGTTCATCCGTAAGCTTCCGCACGACCTGGTTGAATCGTTCAAATCAACTCTTGATGAGGTCAGGGAATCAGATCTCCTTCTTCATGTTATTGATATATCTCATCCCGGATTCGAGGAACAGATAAAAGTGGTGAATGAAACACTCCGTGATCTTGGATCTGCAAATAAGCCTGTAATTCTTGTTTTCAACAAAATAGATTCCTTCACATATACTGCAAAGGATGAAGATGACCTTACACCTGCAGTAAAGGAAAACTTTTCACTTGATGATTTGAAAAAGACCTGGATGGCGTCAGATAAGAACCATGAAACGATATTCGTCTCAGCAAAAACAAAGGAAAACCTTGAGGAGTTCCGGAAACTACTGTATGAGGAAGTAAAGAAGATAAATATTAAAAGGTATCCGTATAATGATTTTTTGTTCGAAACGCCACCAACTCCCTGAATACACGTACTCACCCCCTTTAATTCCCCCTCTCTACTTTGTAAAGAGGGGGAACTTGCTAACATTTAGTATATTAAGTCCCCCCTCTTTGCGAAGCTGAGAGGGGGGTTGGGGGGTGAGTTCATGAAATCCCGGGGGATTAATACAGCTTGTTAGCTGCCATATACTCCGCAATCTGGATCGCATTTGTTGCGGCCCCTTTGCGTATGTTATCTGAAACGATCCAAAGGTTAAGGCATTTATCTTTTGACAGATCCCTTCTGATCCTGCCGACAAATACTTCATCCCTGTTATGTGATAATATTGGCATCGGATATTTGAATTCATCGGGGTTATCATAAACGACATTCCCGGGGAACTGGCTTATAAGTGACCGTACTTCATCGATATTGAAATCCTTTTCAAATTCTACATTGACTGCCTCGGAATGTCCTCCCACAACAGGGATCCTTACAACAGTTGCGGTCACCATTATAGTCTGATCCTCAAGTATCTTGCGGGTTTCATCAATAAGCTTCTGCTCCTCGGTGGTGTACCCGTCACTTTGAAATGTACCTCCGTGAGGAAAACAGTTCATATCTATCTGGTATTTATAAGCCATTTCACCTGTTATGCCGGCTCTTTCATTTTTCATCTGGGTCATGGCTTTTACACCTGTTCCGGTTACTGACTGATAAGTTGCAATGACCAGTCGTTTGATCTTATATTTTATGTGCAGTGGTGCAAGGGCCATA
>JBGPAF010000184.1:0-4546 GCA_041480535.1 Bacteroidia bacterium | reverse complement strand
GTCACAGTAATCACGGTCCGTCACAAACAAACCCATTTCATTTTCAATCTGAACCGTTATAACGGTTTGATATTCAGCATCTATTTCGCGGATGTGTTTCATTAGCACTTTGAAAGCGTCTGCATCGGCTTTCATTGAATTCTCGCCAAAAGTTGACAGCATCTGGAACGACTGGCCATCTTTGCCCTTTGCCCGCGGAAATTTCTCCTGGTTATTTTTCACCCAGCCGGGCACATACATGGAGTACCCGTTTTTCCATGAACCGAACCACAGTATGACCAGGTGCAGGTTCTGGCTCCTTGCGCCCAGGATCATTGAATCGACAAGTGTAAAATCAAATTTCCCCTCTTCAGGTTCAAGCAGCTCCCAGTAAACAGGAGCAACGACTGTATTTAGGTTTTTTTGTGCCATCTGTTCCCAGATCGGACGCATATAAGCTGTCCCTGAAGTACTTGAATTATGTAATTCCCCTCCAAGCACAAGGAAAGGTTTGTCTTTTACAATCAGCTTTATTGTATTTCCCTGTCTTTCCAGATGAGGTATGGAGGGGCTTTGTGCAAAGACAAATCCTGTTAACAGTAATGAAAGCGTAAATGTCAGAAGTTTCTTCATGGTCAGATCATTTGGTTATTATATCCATTCTTTGAGTTCTCATTCAGGTCCATGGGATTACAAAATGTTTTTTCTTTTTTCTGAGTAAATGAGATATTCAGCAATGTGATCAGGCAGATTAATATAAGAATTCCTTTCATAGGATACTTTGCTAAACTTAAATTGTTTCTATGCTTATCCTAACAAAGCTATTAATAATTGGCATAATTTATGTAATTAACAAAAACCTCATTAACTTGCATAAAATTTATTAAACTTTTAACTCTTTTTAAATGAAAACTTTTAAAACTTTTGCACTTGTATTTATTGCAATATTCTTGACAGTCAATGCATCAGCCCAGACCGCTGATGAAATTATAAGTAAATATATACAGGCGATCGGCGGTAAAGACCTGTTAACTAAAATCACATCAGTTTATACCGAAAGCAGTATGGATGTAATGGGTATGGAGGGTTCCGTTAAAACTACAACCCTGAACGGGAAAGGAATGAGACAGGATATGGATATTATGGGCAGTATTATGACTACGTGCTATTCTGATAAGGGCGGCTGGAGCGTTAATCCAATGACCGGAGCCACCACACCGGAAGCAATGCCTGAAGCTCAGTACAACTCCGGCAAAGATCAGATCGTTGTCGGCGCACCATTTATTAGCTATGCCGAGAAGGGATATAAGGCCGAATTATTGGATACTGAAGCAGTTGGTACTGTAAATGCCTATAAAATAAAGATGACCGCTCCTGACAGTACATCATCTGTTTACTTTTTTGATCCGGGTACTTCTTATATGGTTAAATCAATCCAGTCGATGGAGATGCAGGGTCAGATGACAGATAATGAAATATCTTATTCAGACTATAGGCAGGTTGACGGGTATGCAGTACCCTACAAAATGGATATGAATATTGCAGGAGGACAATTTCAAATGGCGATGAATGTATCGAAGGTCGAACTGAATAAACCGGTGGATGAAGCCATTTTTGCAAAACCCCTTTAAAATCACACTCCTTTTACTTCTTTAAGCAACCTGACACATGCGTATGCTGTAAAAGGAGACTTCAGGGAGGCAACATATTAAATAGGTATTGCAATCAATATTGCCCAGGAATTGAATGCACCCCGGGATTATCAAGAGAACTTAAAGCAGCTCGCAGCCAAGATAATAAGCTTCAGCCAGAAGAAATAGTTAATAAACAATATACAACACTATTAATCTCAATACTATTTAACCCCTGATTACGGCTTTCTAATTAATTTGTCAGTTGACCAGTTTAACAGATTTGTTTAACTTTATATTATGCATGAATTTTCACTGGCAGGGGAGGTAATAAAACTTGCACGGGACGAAGCTGAAAAACACAATGTCCTGGCGGTAAGTGAAATTACGATCGAAGTGGGCAATTTCATCGGTATTGAAGCTGAGGCTTTTGAATCAGCATTAGGTCTGCTGTCAGAAGGCTCAATTCTTGAAAAAGCCCGTCTGAATATTGTGAGGATAAAGGGTAAAGGGATCTGCCCTGCCTGCGATAAGGAATTTGAGATGAATCAAAGAATGGAAACATGCCCGGAATGCAACTCATTTCCTTCAGAGATAAAGGGAGGGAATGAATTCAGGGTTGTTTCACTGATGATTGAAGAGGAATAATCTTTTCAAGTTGCTGTTTGCCAGGTGCTGGGGGTTGGGTGTTTGAAAAAAAAATAGAAAATTGAGAAATACATAAAATTACAAGTTATGTGCGAAACCTGCGGATGCGGCAAACCTGAAGGATTTACAATTCACGATCTGAAACACACTCATGAACATGAACACACTCATGATAACGGGCATACTCATACACATGCCCATGAGCATGAGCATGAGCATGAGCATGAACACTCGCATGAAAAGGTTATCAACCTTAACATCGATATACTTTCTCAGAATAATATAACTGCCGGAATGAACCGCAGGTTTTTTGAAGGGAGGAAAGTGCTTTGCCTGAATATGGTTAGCTCTCCCGGATCAGGAAAAACAACCCTTCTGGAAAAGACAATCAGCAATCTTATTCCTTCCAAAAAATTATATGTCATTGAAGGGGACCAGCAGACCCTTATTGATGCTGACCGCATACAAAAAGCCGGAGCCCCTGCCATTCAGATCAATACGGGTTCGGGATGCCATCTCGATGCGCACATGATTGAATCTGCCCTTAAAAAGATGGACACGGAAACAAATTCAATCCTGTTCATAGAAAATGTGGGTAATCTTGTATGCCCTGCCATGTTCGATCTGGGGGAATACAAGAGGGTCCTGGTTATCAGCGTAACGGAAGGAGAAGATAAGCCGCTGAAATACCCCAATATGTTTGAGACATCACACCTATGTATTATAAATAAATCAGACCTCCTGCCCCATGTTGATTTCAGGACAGAAGAGTTTATGAAAAATGCCCGGCTGGTCAACCATCACCTTGAATTCATTGAATTGTCGGCAAAAACCGGAGAAGGAATGAATTTATGGTATGATTGGATTTTAAGTCAGAATCGTATTTAACCATGGAGTTTCACGGAGTTACACGGAGGTGACCGGAGTTTAAAACAGTGTTACTCAGTGACAACTCCGTGATCCCGATAGCTATCGGGACTGTGGTTAATGGATTTCTTGGATCTATTTTTCGTAGACAATATCCTTCGATCCTGAGACCTTATTGTCAGAGGCAGTTATTTTTGAGGATTTCTTTCCTATAAGAATAGCTGTCTTCTGATTCCCTTTACCTGAGGATCGGATAATATTATTTGTGATTTTAATGTCGTGAGTTTCTCCTCCGATATAGAATCCAGCCGACTCTTCCCTCATCCCGTTGTTTTCAATAGTATTATTGATGAAAGTATTTCTGTGCCCGCTGTTCTGCTCATTCTCATTCCGGAACAAAACACCATGGGAACCATTTTCATAGACATGGTTATTTTCAAAAATGTTGTCGGTGTCCTTATGGCCGATAGAAATCCCATTATCGCCGTTTCCATACGATGTATTGTTCCTGAAGATGCCGTTCTGCACACGCCAGCACAGAAATATGCCGTCTCCCTTATTGTTGTGGCTGTTGCAGTTTTCAACAATTGAGTGGTCCGAACCTGTCCCGGGATGGAACCCGAGCCCGTTTCCGTTTGCGGCCTCACACCCTCTTACAGTAATGTTTTCAGTTATCTGCCAGCTGAAAGTATCACCATTGAATTCATTTACCTTAACATTTTCAACAATACAATTCCTCGATTTATGAATGTATATTCCTCCTCCGCGGCATCCGTTAAGGTACTCATTTGTTTGTTTATTCCCTTCCACAACAAGATCTTCGATTGTGACATTTTCTGCATCAACCGCTTCAATTATTGAAAAGCTGTTCGTGACAGTTCCATCCAGTGAGGCGAGATAGTCATTGACTGTCCTGTTATCGAAGTAAATTGTATTATCCTGAATATCAGTAATTACAGCGGTTGTAACATCCCATCCCTGATTATGCTCACTGTCATAAAGTTGTATGCCCATTCCTGTTTTAAAGCCGCTTGCATCTTTAACTACTGCTTTAAGCATGCCCCAGTCTGCATCAATGACGAAGCTGGTTTTGAATCCGTCACATTTCTGCAGGATTGTAGCCTCACCCGATCCGATCAATGAAGTATTATCAGAGAGACGGAGCGGACCAATAATATTGTAAGTACCGGGATTAAGCTTCACAACACCGCCGCCTCTTGCATTAACAGCGTCGAGGGCTATCTGTATTGCTTCTGATGTAAACCCGGGTACATCGGCACCGGGACCTCCGACCGTGATTATCTGCCCAGCATACTTAATACTGACCAGACCAATATTCTGGCTATCAATACTCTGATTTACAGCCAGGCCGATTAGAATCAGACTGAATACTCTCATTATTTTAGCGCTCATAATTTTAC
>JBGPAF010000183.1:0-4549 GCA_041480535.1 Bacteroidia bacterium | reverse complement strand
TTCTGATTGGACTTGCTTCGGTGAAGCCGACAAAGCTCTTCTCATTATTTCTACATAAAAATTTAAGATCTGCTTATTAAATCATATTTTTGATTTAGGATTCTATTTTGATATTCAATTCTTTTATAAACCCTCAAACCTACACTATGAAAAAGATTCTATTCGTTTTTGCAGCATTCTTATTCTCGGCTTCAGTCATCGGCCAGGGATTGGATTTTAACGGTTCATGGAAACTGAACAGCGAAAAAAGCAAACTTGGTGCTGAATTCTCCTTTGCTCCGAAAGAGGTGATAATCACTCAGGCAGGTAACGATTTTAAGGTTGAAAAACATTCAAGCTTTCAGGACCAGGAATTTGTGACAACCGACAAATTAACCCTCGACGGCATGGAATGCGTTAATGTCGGTTTCCAGGACACTCAAAAAAAATCAACAGCCGTTTGGTCCGATGACAAAACTTCCCTTAAGGTTATTTCTAAAATGTCAATGGGTGACGGAGGCGATATGACAATCACAGAGATTTTTAAAATGGATGGAACCAACATGATCATAGATTCATCAGCCTCTTCTTCATACGGGGACATGACCGAAACTATGGTTTATGATAAAAAATAAACTTAAATACATGAAAATAAAAAGAATAATATTCATGATCCTGGTTCTTGCAACCACTCTTCCCATTACAACAGCGCAGGAACCTGTAACTCCCAATGCTTCTCCCGAAGCAAAGGCTTTGCTGAAATATCTGCAGAGCATAAGCGGAAAACAGATCATGGCCGGCCAGCATAACTTTCCAAACTCAGGATCAAGGAATACAATGTTTGCAGCCGACTATATCGGGAAAACACCACCGGTATGGAGCCAGGATTTCGGATTCGCGGCCGATGGCGATAAAGATTCTTATCTGGCACGCCCCGCAATTATTCAGGAAGCTATCAAACAGCATAAGAATGGATTCATAATAAACCTGTGCTGGCATGCTGTGCCGCCTACCGCTGAAGAACCTGTTACCTTTCAGCCAATAAGGGGTGCTGATCCGGCAGCCCCTCTTGCCAGCGTGCAGGGCAGATTGACAGACAAGCAATTCCGCGATATCCTGACACCGGGCACTATACTATATAAGCAGTGGGTTAAACAGGTTGATGAAATTGCGAAGTTTCTGAAACAGTTGCAGGATGCAAAGGTGCCGGTGCTCTGGCGGCCTTATCATGAAATGAATGGCGACTGGTTCTGGTGGGGGGGCCGTACTGAGGGCAAATATACAACAGCAGCACTTTACAAACAGATTTTCGACAGAATGGTAAAATATCATAAGCTGAATAATCTTATCTGGATCTGGAGCGTCGACCGGCCAAGCCAGCCCGGAAGGGAATTTGTAAAATATTATCCCGGAACCAAATATCTCGATATTCTTGCAATTGATATTTATGGCAGTGATTTCAACCAATCATACTATGATGGATTAATGGCCCTGTCGGAAGGCAAACCGGTCACTCTCGGTGAAGTCGGTAATCCTCCTTCCTCTGAAGTGCTCAGCAAACAACCCAACTGGATATACTGGGTGGTCTGGGCAGGAATGGCAAGAGGGACATCATTGACTGACTATGAAAAGCTTAAAGCTGATCCCCATGTTGTATTTATGGAAGATCAGGTTTACCTGAAAGGCACGGCAGAATATAGAAAGGCTTGTGGATTCGAACCTTTAATACTGAATAAAGCTGCTGATTTTACGGGTGAATGGAGACTGAATGAATCTGAAAGTGATGCCTCCGGGAATATGGGGATGGCAAGCCTGCCTTACAAACTAATTGTGGAACAAATTGCAAACAAACTTTCAGTAAGATCTTTTTCAGTTGTTGAATGGGCCGATGATGAAGTTGCTGACCAGACACTCACGCTTGACGGGAAAGATAATAACTCAGTCGGCTTCATGAATTCACCAAGGATCCAGAACGCGAACTGGTCTCAGGATAGGGACACCCTGACAATCGCTTCTAAGATCACAATGAAATTCGGTGATAAGCCACCGGTAGATATGAAATCGAAAGAGGTATGGACATTGCAGAAGAGAGGCAGGAAGCTTTCTATAGTTCAGACCTCAGCAGGCATGATGGGAAGGGGACCGTCGACCACCAGAATGATATTCGATAAATACTAGGGTGGTTGGTTCAGGAATAAACCGTTTGCCGCACACCTAGCCCCGCATGCCGTTTTCATTTTGAGAATTGGAGTTCTGTAAGCGTTTTGTAAAGGCCTTTCTCATTTGAGAGCAATTCAGCATGAGTGCCCTGTTCGACAATCCTGCCGCTCTCGAGCACTATGATCTTGTCTGCTTTGCGTACAGTAGCCAGCCTGTGAGCAATTACTACTGATGTACGGCCCTGCATAAGCTTTTCAAGGGCTTCCTGGACAAGCCTTTCCGATTCCGAATCAAGTGATGAGGTGGCTTCGTCAAGGATAAGTATTGTTGGATTTTTCAATACAGCGCGGGCAATTGCAATCCGCTGACGCTGACCTCCTGAAAGCTGTACTCCACGCTCGCCTACAATGGTATTCAGCTTGTCGGGAAATGACTGAATGAAATCCCATGCATTTGCCTGGATTGCAGCATCTATAATCTCCTGGTCGCTTGCACCTGGTTTCCCGTAAGCAATATTTTCCCGGACAGTACCTCCAAACAGGAAAACGTCCTGCATTACAATTGCCATTTGCTTGCGAATTGATGTAATCGGAAAGCTCCGGCTGTCGCGGCCGTCAAAAAGGATCGTTCCGCTTGAAGGTTCATAGAATTTCAGCAAGAGGGATACCAGAGTTGATTTCCCAGCACCGCTTGGCCCGACCAGAGCAACCTCCTGTCCGGGCTGGATGCTGATAGTGACATTTTTCAATACCGTAATTTCATCGCGTGAAGGATATCTGAAATCCACATGGTCAAAGGCAATTTGCCCATGAAGTATATCAGAGGGATCAGGCACATAAGTCTCGTCAATCTTTTCAGTTGGCTCATCAAGAATCAGCAACAGCTTTTCGGCAGCGCCGATGGTCCTTTGCAATCTGGTATAAACGCTTGCCATTCCAGCAATATTTCCTGCAATGAAACCTGAATATATAACAAATGAAAATAGTTGTCCAGCCTCCATCTGTCCCTTTGCAATAAGTATCGCACCACGCCATATCACCAGTCCCATTGCAATGAAAAACCCAAGAACAATGAAAGAAAGTGCTGCCTGGTATTTTCCTCCCTTAATGCCTACCCTGGCCACTTCATCGGTTTTTTCGCGGTAACGTTTTATCTCAAATAATTCATTTGTAAAGGCTTTCACATTCTGAATCCCCTGAAGTGTCTCTTCCACAATAGTATTTGACTCGGCAACATACGACTGGGCTTTCTTGGAATACCGTCGGACGGCTCTTCCTGCAAAGAAGGCTAAAAGTGCCATGGGAGGAACTACGGCAAGCATGAATAATGTCAGCTGGAAAGAACTTATCATCATAAGTGTAATTGCTCCCGTGATTATCAGGAGCTGGGAGAGAAGATCCGCAAGGGTTTCAGTTAATGAGTGCTGAAGGATAGAAATATCTGCAGAGATCCGGCTGTTAAGCTCGCCCACTCTTCTTTCAGAAAAGAATGACATGGGCAGTTTGATGAGGTGACTATAAATGTGCTGCCTGATGGAAGCCAGCGTTTTCTCTGTCACCAGAACAAATATCCTGGTGCGGAAGTAAGAAAATATAGCCTGGACAACCACTATGGCAAGCAATATCAACCCTGTGCGACTGATCTCGCTGATTATCTTGCCCTTGTTTGCAATATCCACCATGTTCCCAAGAAATTTCGGGAACATAAGGCTCGCCCCGCTCGAAATAAGCAGAAAAAACATGCCAAGTGCAAACTTCCACCGGTATGGCTTAAGGAACCTGTATAATTTCAGAAGCTCCTTTAAGCCGCTGCCTGATTTACTCTTTTCCTCCTCCAACATTTAAATATTGAATAATTCATTAATCATGCAAATATCCGGATATTGACGATCGGTTGTTCACATTTGAAATTATTTTACTAAAATGATTCAAAGGTGAGCAAACAATTGTATCATTTAGAATTCTATCTTTACATCAGTAAGACTAATTAACTTGAGTTGCTTGTTACTCGTTGCTGGTTAATGCGTTACCAAAACCAGCAACCAGCAATTTGAGTAGTTTAGTACCCTTAATAATTTATTTATGAAAACACTCATTAAAAAACTTTCTCTATTAGCAATTGTTTCAGCTATTTTCTTTCAGGGTATATGGGCAAATATTTCACTTCCTGAAATATTCTCAGACAATATGGTGCTTCAGCAAAAATCAGAGGTACCGCTGTGGGGATGGGCCAAAACAGGCGAAACTGTTACAATAAAGGCAGACTGGCTCGATAAGGAGATAATCGTAAAAGTCGGCAGCCAGGGTACATGGAGAACAACCATTAAGACTCCTGCGGCAGGGGGTCCTTTCAATATACGCCTTAAGGGCTATAATGAGATCATACTTAAAAATGTGCTCATAGGGGAGGT
>JBGPAF010000182.1:0-4550 GCA_041480535.1 Bacteroidia bacterium | reverse complement strand
CAACATAAAGGTATTTTTCATCAGTGGAGAGGCATAATCCATCAGGTGAATCGCCGAAAAAAGGATTTATTTCAGGTTGAAGTCTGACACTTATGGTTTCTGTGATCTCATCAATCAGGGTATTAATAACCGATACATTGTCACTGTTTGAATTCGTAACATAAACATATCTTCCCCTTAAGTCGCTGATTATCTCATTGGGATGCAATCCCACGATGATTTCTTTAATTATGGCTCCTGTTTTAGAATTAATAATGGTTACACTTCCTTCCCGCGTACCACCGCTTGTTTTATTATTGACCTTTGCGATCCCCCATGGTATGCCTGCAATATCTTTATCGCCGGGAAGAGGGTGTCTGCCGGCCCAGTTTGTGACATATAGTTTTCCGGATGCCATTGTAATTCCGTAAGGTGCAACTCCCGGATCTGCAACCCAAATTGTATCTCCGGATATCAGATCCTGTTTAATAACTCTGTTGTTCCCGTTAAGTACAACATACAGGTATTTACGATTTGATTCTGTTCTGATCAGTATCTCATTAGGTAAAGCCAGATCAGCCGGGGGTGTCTTTTTATATTCTATCAGCCTTACAAATTCTGCATTTGTCCCATCCCATTTTGCACATGCTACAAACGATCTGTCATCTATCCCAATTACGCTCCAGTAGACTTCAGGAATGCCGTTATTATCATGCCAGATTATTCCTGAATAAGTGTTTGAACCGCCTCTGAGTTCCTGATGAAAACTATTCCTGAGAACAAATCTGATAGAATTATCAATAGTGCTGATAAACACGATGCTTGTTCTTTCTTCAACTGCAAGCCATTTCCGGTCCGGGGAGAGTGCAGCATCAAGAGCATGACTCTCAACGGAGGCATCTCCAAAAGTTACCAGTGTGCCGGCTGGTTGAATAAGCCTGTTGTACGGAAGTTGAACCTGGCGTGAATCAGTTGTTACTTCAGTTTCCTGTGTTACCTGGGATTTGCCGGCCAGAAAAAAAGTCAGAAGGATAAGTGTAAAGAAATATCTCATGCTTAGCAGGGGATTAGGTTCATTTATCATTAAATCTGTCAATTGCAGTAAAAGAAAATGTTTCGCTGCCAGCTAACTAAGATAATGGAAAAAATCAAAAAAAACTGAAAGTTAATTTCAGTCTTTTAGTTTCTTCAGAACGGAAGATCACTTAGATCTTCATTTTCAGGTGGTATGTCCTCCAAGGTACTATGCGGCGGATTATTCTGATTTCTTCCTGATTCAGAAGATTTCTCAATCTTCCAGGCATCGAGATTTGTGAAGTAATTGATTTTACCGTCGCGTTCCCATTTATTGCCTTTCAGGTTAAACCATATCTTAACTTCTTCGTTCAGGAATGATTCATTAATAAGGTCACATTTATCCTGGACAAGCTGGAATTTAATATAATCGATAAAAACCGCCGCACCTCCGGTATCTTTCCTCTCAATAACAAATTCTCGTTTTTTGAATTTATCGCTTACCTGGTTTACAGGCAAGATATCAATTACTTTACCGGTAATTTCGAAAGCCATATTATTCCTTGTTAATAGTTATTTTCTCAATTTTGTCGCCCTGCCGGATCTTGTCAATCACATCAAGTCCTTTAATGACCTTGCCAAAACATGTGTGTTGTCTGTCGAGATGTTTTGTATTAGTTCTGCTGTGGCAAATGAAAAACTGCGATCCTCCTGAATCTCTTCCTGCATGAGCCATTGACATTACACCTCTGTCGTGATACTGATTCTTTCCGGTGAGTTCGCATTTTATTTTATATCCCGGACCGCCGGTGCCGACACGGGGATCGCTCATATCCCTTGAATACGAGCAGCCTCCCTGTATTACGAAGTCAGGAATGACCCTGTGAAATGCCAATCCGTCATAAAAACCTTCTTTGGCAAGCTTTATAAAGTTTTCGACAGTGCCTGGAGCATCCTTTTCAAAAAAGGTTACCTCCATCACTCCTTTAGGTGTATGAATCTCAGCAGTCCTCATATTACTGAACTATCTCAAGAAGTTCAACTTCAAAGATAAGGGTAGAAAAAGGTTTAATTACATCTCCGGCCTGGTTTGAACCATAGGCAAGGTTTTCAGGGATGCATAATTTAAATTTTGAACCTACAGGCATAAGCTGCAAAGCTTCTGTCCATCCGGGTATCACTCCGGAAACCGGAAACTGAGCCGGCTCATTTCTTTTTACAGAGGAGTCGAATTCGGTCCCGTCAATCAGAGTCCCAACATAATGAACCTTTACTGTGCTATTCTGTGTGGGTTTCGGTCCGGTTCCCATTTTAATTACTTCATACTGAAGACCGCTTGGCGTTACTATTACGCCTGATTTATCTTTGTTTTTGGCAAGGAATGCCTCATTTTCTGCAATATAATCTTTAAAAAGGAGCTTATCCTGATCAGCTTTTTGTGCATCCTGAGCATTCTTACGTTCAGTTACAAAGGACATTATAAAGCCTCTGGCTATTTCATCTGACATTTCCGGCTTCCCTTTTTCGCCATCAAGCATTGCTTTTGCCACTATCCTTGGATCCAGCTTAAGACTATCACTCTGAAGAGCATTGAAATTTACAATTCCGAACGCATAAGAAAGAGAATCTTCTCTAGTTTTAATTTTTGCATTCGACACAGAGTTCTTTGAGCAGGAGCCCAGCGAAATGGCAACAATACCTGCCAGAACAATTAATCCCTTGATTTTCATTTGATATAGTTTTATAATTTTTAAATTTCCGCAAAGATAATACTTTGACCTCAGTAAAAAAGGGTATGAAAAATTATTTTTCAAATTTTTAACGCCCTTAAAATATGCCGTTTTCCGGGTGGTCCGGGAAGAAGAGTGACTTTAAATCCATTTCTTTTAAGACTTCTTTTGACTTCCCCTTTTACGCTGTAAGTAACCAGAATACCATTTTGCACTGTTGATTCAGAGATCTTTTTAAATACATTGTCAGTCCATAACTCCGGCTGTTTATCAGGACCGAAGGCATCAAAGTAAATCAGGTCTAAATTCCCAGGTATCTCATCTGTTAAAAGATCTCCTTTTATTTTAAGCAAGGTGAAGTTCCTGGTTATCATTTCAGGAACATTCCACCTGCATGAGTGAATTTTTTCAAAGAACTCATTGTACTCATTTTTAACCAGGTCCTTATAGTTTAATGATTTGATAATTTTATCGCTCAGCGGAAATTTCTCGATGGAAGCATAAAATATTTGCCTGTTATGGGCATTGGCATAAATACCTGATAGAAGAGCATTTAATCCTGTACCGAATCCGGCTTCGAAAATCCTTACTGGGTTTGCCCTGGAATAATCAAGTCCGCAATTGATAAAGATGAAATCCGATTCCTGAATTGCCCCATGAATTGAGTGATAATGTTCGTTCAGTTCCGGAACAAACAGGGTATGAGAACCATCTGATGTCAAAATAATTTCCGGCATATAATTGAAAAAAATCTTACAGGATTTAAAAACAGAATTGATTTTATGGTTTAAAGGTACTGCATATTTCATTAGTTGACATTTGCAATATTCAGGATTCATCATATTGAAATTTTGTTGATTAACTTAATGTTCATGCCGGTGATGCAAATCAGGATAATGTTTATGTGTCTGAGTCTTTTAGAGTTCTGGGTTTCTCATTGACAGAATATATTTTATCAGCAGGGTTGCAAAAGCCGTACCTTCTTACCACATTTAGCTGGTTCAGATACAATTAACATATATAGCTTAACAATAAGTACTTAACTCTGTCCATGGATGGTCAATTTACTCCGGCCAATGGTGGTCAAGGCCACTGGTTTTCCCACCCAGTCTAAAGTTTTGATAGAATTAAACCAAAATGATAAGGTTCAATAATTACAGGTTCTCTGTCAATATTAAATTTCAATCTATCAATCCAGTGTAAAATCTGTTCGGGTTTTGGCCTAATACTTAAATCTGGTCCTCGTGGTGTTGAAATATCACTCCGCCAGTGCAAAATTCCTACCTTCCCATTCGGTTTTAAGATTCTAAATGCTTCATTCATTAAGTCAGTGGGAGATTCATGATGTAGAATATTGAACAGCATTACATAATCAAAAGAGTTATCAGCCAATCCTGTTGTCTGGATTATTACATCCCTGCATTCCAGAAAAACATTACCAATAGATTCATTTTTAAGTTTTTGGGTCACGATATCAAGCATAACTTCTTCGATATCGAAGGCATACAGGTTACCTGAAATTTTTTTTGCAGAAGGGATAGTAAATGTGCCATAACCACAACCGACCTCAACTAAATCATTTACCTCTGAGTTAATGTGTAATTCAGATAAAATCAGGTCAATATTAAAGAAGGATGCCCACATATCTTCTGCAGGCATTCCACTATCTCTTACTTTCAACTTTTCCTTAATTTATCAATGTAATGGCGTCTTTATAAACATGTAGCAGCGGCTCAATTGAAGGCACTCTATTCTGGATTAAGTGTTTAGAAAGTTATCATTTTATCGCTTTCCATGGTTAACTGTGTCAGTTCTTTCATGGTGCTT
>JBGPAF010000181.1:0-4552 GCA_041480535.1 Bacteroidia bacterium | reverse complement strand
GATACTGCAGATTTTAGTTGACTATATTAAGCAAACGGAAGTACTTAATCTGTTATTGTATCAGTTTTAATATCACATCTGTTTTGAAACCGAAGTTCCTGTTATTTCTCCAGTCGCCTGAAAGGGACAAACCTTACGAAGGTAAGGCGGCTCCGTTCGATCTTCCCGTTCTTTTTTTCAAGCAGAATAAGCTCCTGCACAGATGATGGTGCGCCGACAGGAATCACAAGCCTTCCGTTATCGGCAAGCTGGTCAATCAGGGGCTGCGGGACCTGTTCAGGTGCGGCAGTAACAATAATTATATCAAACGGGGCATATTCTGGCCATCCTTTGTAACCATCACCATATTTGCATATAATGTTCTTATAACCAAGTTTTTTCAGCCTTTCTTCAGATTCTTTCGCCAGCTCCGGAACAATCTCTATCGTATAGACTTTATCCACAATCTCAGCCAGAACTGCAGCCTGGTAACCTGAACCTGTTCCTATCTCCAGTGCCTTCTTCTTCGTTGAAGGCTTTACAACCTCAGTCATATAGGCCACAATATAGGGCTGTGAAATTGTCTGACCATAACCTATTGGTAGAGGATTGTCATCATAAGCTTCATTCTCATACTCTTTAGGGACGAAAAGATGACGCCGTACTTTTCTCATTGCTTTCAGGGTGGAAGCATCCGTCACACCACGGCTAATGATCTGCTGGGTTATCATCTTTTCCCTGACAGAGGCAAATCTGTCATCCTGCTGCAAGTTAAAACCTCCCATGGCAAAGATTAATATAATAAGAAAGTATTTCACATTGGATCTGTTTCTTACAATATACACGATTCCCGCGATATTTCCAAGAAACAAAATCAGCGGAGGATGAAGTCTATCAAATTCAATGATATCCTACCAATGAAAGGAACCCCTCACCCAGGAATTCCATTGCAGGCCAGATAGGAAACAGGTTTACCTTTGTGAATACGGTTACTAATATGAGGCCCAGGAATATATAAGATCCATATTTATAAAATCCGTTATAGAGCCGGGGAAATTTTCTGAACTGATTTAGCAGTAGATGTGATCCGTCAAGAGGAGGGAAGGGAATCAGATTGAAAATAAACAACCCCCAGTTTATATAAATTGCATACATTAAAACCTCATTCACAATCTGAATTAAATTGCTATAATTTCCAGAGATAAAATGGCTGTAAATCGAAAATATTACGGAGAGGATCATCGCAGTAATTGCATTCGAAAAGGGTCCTGCAACAGCAATTTTAACTACATCCTTCTTTGGATTCTTTAGATTGGCTTCATTGAACTGTACCGGTTTTGCCCAGCCGAATCCTGCAACAAGCAGCATGATAAATCCCAATGCATCAATGTGTTTGAAAGGATTCAATGTAACTCTTCCCTGCTGTTCTGATGTCAGGTCCCCGCACCTTTTAGCCATATAGGCATGACTAAATTCATGAACAGTCAATCCAAGAATAATCCCGGGAAGATACTTTAAAATACGGGCTATTTCAATATGCTCCATCTTATAGGAATCTTAAAAGTAAAGAAATCAAATGATATTGAAACAATGTTGAAATGATATCAAAGGATATCAGATACGGTCTTTTTTAACAGGCAGGAAGAAATCACTTTCACCAAGGTTGCATTTGCTGATCATTTCAAGAGCATAAGCTGCACCTGAAAAGTTCTCGTCAGCATTATTTGTTCCGATAGTAAACTTTACACCAGCCTTTTTTGCTCTTTTAATGAAATCTTCAGATGGGATCCTGTACCTGTTGTTTATTTCAATAGCAATATTATTGTCTTTGGCAGCTTTTATAACCTTGTCCATTCTTTCAGGAGTCCAGAATTTGTCATATCTGCTGGCCATCTGAGCCGGTAAAAATGTGGAATTCACATAAATATCGATAGGCTCGGTATTCAGGATGGTGACCAGTGTATTTACCAGGTAGTCCATGAACTGCTCTTCATCGTCAATCCATGTTTCATTTGGAATCCAGATACGGTTTCTTCTTCCTTTTGCATCTGAAAATGTCATGGCGTCAGTAAAAACATAGTCAAATTTTCCAATCGATTCTTTTGAGAAAGTATTGACCCATTCCCTTCCCTCTGCCTGCATTGCAAGATAAAACTGGGGATAATTTTTAAATAGTGCTACTACTGAATCAATCTGGCTGTCTTTGTGAACCGGGAATCCCAGACCACAATTTACCGCAATACCGTAGTCAATATTTTCAGCTTTCGATTTTTTAACGGCATCCTCTATAGTTAATTTGCCTTTAAGATGTACATGCAGGTCCGTGATCTTAAAGGGAGTTTTTGTGCTGCAGCTCATTGAAATAATGACAATTATAGCAATAACCGGGAATAGGTGTTTTTTCATTTCCTTAATGATTTGATATAACTAATGACATAAAGTTTACAGAGAAAATCAGAATAACCGGCATAAATCTAACTAAAAAACGAAGAAATAACCGCAAAGTCCGCAAAGATTCTATTATCTCCATTCTCCCAACTTGATTTTCCTTTTCTCAAAAAAAACTATTAGGTTTACGCCGTATAATATTTGATGACACGAAAATATAGATACCTGCTGTTATTTCTTCTTCTCCTGCCGCAGTCACTGATATCTCAGGAGGCGCCCGGAGCTGAAATTTATCTTCTTACATGCGGCCCTGGCACTGAGACCTATTCTGTTTATGGGCATAGCGCTTTAAGGATAGTTATTCCTGAGAAAAACAGTGATCTGGTCTACAACTGGGGCGTTTTCGACTTCGGTACACCAAATTTTGCCTGGAAGTTTGCCAAGGGCAGGCTCAATTATTCGCTGGGAGTAAATTCATATAAAAGTTTCCTCAGGGAATATTTTATGGACCAGCGATGGGTGGTATCTCAGAAGTTCAATCTTGAAACAGCTGATATTGAAAAACTTTTCATCCTATTAGGGGAAAATCTCAAACCTGAGAATATTACATACAGGTATGATTTTTTCTACGATGATTGTTCGACAAGAATACGTGACCTTATTGAAAAAACTCTTGGAGATGATCTTCTTTATCCTCCTGAGAAAACGGCAAAAGAATTGACGACCTTCAGGGCTCTGACAGGAGAATATGAAAAGGTACACCCGTGGACAAGACTGGGTATTGATCTGCTAATGGGTTCACCTGGTGATAAAAAAGCTTCATTCCGCGACAGAATGTTTCTCCCTGTTGATCTGAAAAACGGATTGTCAGAATTATTAATACGAAGGAACGGGAAATTGATCCCGTTACTAAAAAATCCCGAAATTGTAGTAGATTTTGATCAGCCCAAATCTCAGGAAAAACTGCTGACTTTCCCGATTTTCATGTTTACTCTTCTTTTGATAATTGTTATTATACTGACAGGAATGATGCGGGGGGAAAAAGCAAATAACATAATTGACATTTTTCTTTTCAGCATATTCTCAGTTCTTTCAATAATGATGATCTTCTTCAATTTTTTCACTGATCACCAGCAGATGAAATGGAACCTTAATATCATTTGGCTGAATCCTTTTATTCTTGTATGCCTGGCGAGCCTTTTATTAAAAAAGAACTGGAAGATCTGGTTCAGGATTGTTTTTTATCTGGCTGCAGCATTCCTTATATTTATGATTATCCTGCCCCAACATATAAACAATGCATTTATTCCACTTATAATTATATTAATATTACGGAGTTCAGTAAGGGCAGATTTTGAATGGAATCCGCTTACCCTGCCTTATTTAACACAACTTTAACACTTCTTAACTCCTTTTTAGATTTTTGTCGTCTTCTTTTGTGTGTTTATTTTCCGGGCAGTTTCCCGGGTCTTCGAACGCATTCATTTTATTATATTTGCTACTTAAATTTTTTAGCTATGGAGCAAACAGCAGACATCAGAATACTAAATGAAAAAATTGAAAAAGAAAGCTCATTTGTCGATATCATAAGGATGGAGATGAATAAGGTCATTATAGGTCAGAGACATTTGACTGACTCTCTTATGATTGGACTTCTGGCAAATGGACATATTCTTCTTGAAGGAGTGCCTGGTCTGGCTAAGACACTTGCCATTAAATCGCTGGCGTCGGTAATTGACGCCAAATTCAGCAGAATTCAGTTCACTCCTGATCTTCTGCCTGCTGACCTTATCGGCACAATGATCTACAGCCAGAAGAAAGAAGAGTTTATTGTCAAAAAGGGACCTGTCTTTGCCAACTTCATTCTTGCAGACGAGATTAACAGGTCTCCTGCAAAAGTGCAAAGTGCACTCCTCGAGGCTATGCAGGAGAGACAAATTACTATCGGGGAAACAACATTTAAACTCGAAGAACCATTTCTTGTGCTTGCCACTCAGAATCCAATTGAACAGGAGGGTACTTATCCGCTGCCTGAAGCACAGGTCGACAGATTTATGATGAAAGTCCTGATCGATTACCCTTCTATGGAGGAAGAAAGACTTATTGTCAGAGAGAATTTGGCAAAGGAATTTCCTAAAGCAACTAGTGTATTGAAGATTGATGACATAATCAGAGCCAGAAACGT
>JBGPAF010000180.1:0-4584 GCA_041480535.1 Bacteroidia bacterium | reverse complement strand
CCCGACCATCCGGTTAATATTTATCATCCTGAAAGTGAGTATCTTAAGGGATTGGTGCTGTATGTGGAATAATAGTATTTACCCCCTTCCCAACCTTCCCCCATGGGGGAAGGAGTTGGTTCTCCATTTCCCCCTTGGGGGAAATCGAAAGGGGGTAAAAGAATTCTTAGCTAAATATTAATTTAGAATCTCAAATTAACTAAATATTTTATTATGAGCTCCGACAAAAATATAACACTTGTTGCCAGAAAGCTTGGACTTCATGAATGGCAGGTTGAGAATACTATCCGCCTTATGGACGACGGTGCAACAATTCCCTTTATCAGCAGGTACAGGAAAGAAATGACAGGCAGCCTTGATGAAGTACAACTTATGCACATCAAGGAAGAATATGTAAGGCTGAAAGAACTGGATGCCCGAAGGGAAAGTGTTATCAAATCGATTGAAGAGCAGGAAAAGATGACCCCCGAACTTCAGAACAAGATTGAATCGGCTCTCACAATGGCAGAACTTGAAGATATTTATCTGCCCTTCAGGCCAAAGAGGCGGACAAGGGCGACCATTGCAAGGGAAAAGGGACTGGAACCGCTGGCCTCAATCATCATGGAGCAGAAGGAAAAGGATCCGCGGCAAAAAGCTGAGGAGTTCCTGAATGATGATGTGAAGACTGTCGACGATGCGCTTGCCGGAGCCTCTGATATTATTGCGGAATGGATAAGTGAAGATGAAAAAGCAAGAAGGCAGTTAAGACATCTTTTTGAGAAGGATGCAGTGATCTTTTCAAAAGTCATAAAGGGGAAGGAATCGGAAGGAATAAAATTCAGTGACTATTACGACTGGTCAGAACCATTGAGAAAATGTCCTTCACACAGGCTTCTGGCAATGAGAAGGGGAGAGGATGAGGGGTTCCTTCGCCTGACAATCGAACCTGACGAAAAAAATGCACTTGATATCCTGAATTCTATATTCGTAAAAGGAGCAAACGACTCATCAGCCCTGGTCGGTGAAGCTTTAAAAGATAGCTGGAAGAGACTGCTGGCTTCATCAATGGAAACAGAGTTCAGGAATATTTCAAAAGAAAAAGCTGATGAGGAAGCTATCCTGGTGTTTGCTGATAACCTTAAACAGCTTTTGCTTGCGTCCCCTCTCGGAGAAAAAAATGTACTTGCAATCGATCCTGGATACAGAACGGGCTGCAAAATAGTTTGTCTCGACCGACAGGGCAACCTTCTCCATAATGAGACTATTTATCCTCATCCTCCTCAGAACGAGACTGCTATTTCAATTAAAAAAATTCTCTCTCTTGTAAATGCTTACAAAATTGAGACAATAGCCATAGGTAACGGCACGGCAAGCCGCGAAACAGAAGATTTTATCAAGTGGGTCAAATTTGACAAGGATATCCAGGTGTTCGTTGTCAGCGAAGCCGGTGCATCAATATACTCCGCATCAAAAGTTGCACGTGATGAATTTCCTGATTATGATGTGACAGTAAGGGGAGCGGTTTCTATCGGCAGAAGATTGATGGATCCCCTTGCAGAACTTGTAAAGATCGATCCTAAATCGATTGGTGTCGGCCAGTACCAGCATGATGTAGACCAGCAGAAGCTTCAGGGCACTCTTGATGAAGTTGTTGCAAGCTGTGTAAATGCAGTGGGTGTGGAAGTAAATACCGCAAGCATGCATTTACTTACATATGTTTCCGGACTTGGTCCTCAGCTCGCTCAGAATATTGTCGATTTCCGTTCCGAAAAAGGTCCGTTCAGGTCGCGCAGGGAACTGATGCAGGTAAAGCGTATGGGAGCAAAAGCATTCGAGCAAAGCGCCGGTTTTCTCAGGATAAGAAATGCTGAGAATCCGCTTGATTCAAGTGCTGTACACCCCGAAAGCTACCATGTTGTGGAGAAGATGTCAAAGGATATCAGCTGTGAGGTCAGAGAACTGATGACCAATGAAAGCAAACGTAAGGAAATTAAGCTCGAAAAATATATCACACCCTCTACTGGATTACCGACATTAAAGGATATAATGGAAGAGCTGGCCAAACCGGGCAGGGATCCAAGATCGAAGATTAAGGAATTCAGTTTTGCAGATATTCGCACCATGGAAGATCTGACTCCGGGAATGATCGTTCCTGGAATTGTAACAAATGTTACAAAATTCGGAGCCTTTGTCGATATCGGTATAAAGCAGGATGGACTGGTCCACATATCAAATATGAGCAATACCTATGTCAGCGATCCTTCAAAAGTTGTGAAACTCCATCAGCATGTGATGGTTAAGGTACTGGATGTGGATATTGAACGGAAAAGGATCCAGCTCTCTATGAAAGGAATTGACACGAAATAAAATTATATGGGTGTTGCAGCGGGCTATGCGGCATCACTCTGCAAAAAATATAACACAGATCCAAGGGGCATCTATGTAAACCACATCGGGGAATTGAAAATCCTGATATTTAATTCATCATCGGCATCATCTGATTCTGCTGAACATTAGTTCTGGGTTTCATTGCAGGTTTCCCTGGTAATTTTGCATCCCTCATGGCAGCATTGTAAGCAAAAGAAGCAGTGACAATTGCATTATGTTTCAAGTCAGCCATAACAAGTCTTTCATAAGTATCCATTACAGAATGATAACCTCGGTCATACTCAATCTCATCCTGGATGAACTGGAATGCAGGCAAACCTATGGCATCAAATGTCTGATGATCAGTACCGCCTGTATTTCTTATAGTTATTGTAGTTGCTCCCATATCTGCAAATGGTTTCAGCCATTCCTCAAAAATAGGTCTTACCATATCATTCCCCTGAAGATAAATTCCCCTGTACTTACCGGTTCCGTTATCCATGTTAAAGTATGCAGCAAACTTGTCGAAATCAGGTTTGTGCTCCCTGGTATTGGAATCAACCAGATATTTTTCCACATATCCACGGGAGCCGTTCATCCCCTGTTCCTCTCCACCCCATAAGGCTACCCTTATTGTCCGGCGGGGAGTAACATCGAGATTTTTGAGGATACGGAGAGCTTCCATCATCACAATGCATCCAGAGGCATTATCAGCTGCACCTGTACCTCCATGCCAGGAGTCGATATGTGCACCCAGCAGTACCACTTCATTCTTCAGAAGTTTATCAGTACCCGGGATCTCACCAATGACATTATAAACTTTTGGGCTTTCAAAGAACCTGTTCTGGATCTCGATCTCCATTTCCACGGTAACGTTATGCCTGATGAGCCTTTCCATTCTACCATGAGCTTCAACAGGAAGGTTCAGTTCGGCGATAGGTTCAGGATTTCCGGCTTTGTAATTTGCTCCGTTTGACTTTGGAACATTAAATGTACCTGAACTGTTCAGTATTAATGCTGCACCTTCACCTTTAACAAATGCTGAGATCTTTGTCCGGAGAGTCATCCGCGCAATAAAAGCTGCAACATCTCCCTTTGGAGGCATCCCTTCCATTTGGCGCGATTCAGCCGTTGAAAGCTGCTTTAGCTGTTCGTCTGAATACCTGCTAGCCAGCGGTTCATAGCTAACTTCGTATGCCGATGTAGAAGGCGTAAGAACTATCTTCCCATTAAGCTTGCCTTTATATTTTTCTAGGTCTGTTTCAGATTTAACATCAAGAAAGATCACTTCTCCTTTTATCAAACCATTTGTACTGCCTGTCCATGCGACAGGATTACATGCAAAATTTGCATAGTATGGTGCTGTCATTGCAGCATATGTTTTCAGATTATCCCACCCACCGCGATTGAAATTACTGACTTCTTCAATTCTTACATTTTGGAAACCAAGCTCTTCCATCTTTTTCTTGGCCCATGCGTTACCCCTGGTGTTCCCTGTTGATCCGGTAAGCCTGGGACCTGCAAAATCAGTCAACCCGTAAGCTAGCTCTTCAATAGCTGAGTTTCTCTGGCCTTCCTGTTTGATCTTATAAATCATGCTGAGATCGACTTTTTCGGTCTGTGACAATAAGATCACTGGCATGAACATAATCAGACAAATGCTGATAAAGCTTCTTCTAATTTTCATTTTATTTCTATATGATTATTCAGTAGTATCAAAAGTAGGAAAAAAAGAAAACCGGCATCTGGCTTAAGGAATCTTTTAATAATAATTGCTTTGGCTTTGGGCAATAAGCTTTTAAGCGCCCCCTGATCCTGAAGTATGGCTCCTTCGCTAAATTTGCCCACCGGGCAAATTTTTCACGCTCGGCCCTCTTTTAACTTTTATCTTTTTACTTTTGTCTTTTATTTTAAATAATGATTTACCCGGAGAATTTTGAGACTAAAATCGGCTTTGACAGGATCAGGCTTATGCTTTCCGAAAAATGCCTGAGTCCGATGGGCTTGGATATGGTTGAAAAAATCAGTTTTCTGACTGACGTTGAATCAATTTCTTTCAGTCTTTCAGTTACTTACGAATTCCAGCAGCTGCTTCAGTTTGAAGATTATTTCCCATCGGAGAACTATTTTGAAATTTCTGGTTGTCTGAATAAGATCAGACTCGCCGGTTCATTCCCGGAAGTTCAGGAAGTGTTTGATCTTAAGAGATCTCTCGAAACTGTCAAATCAATTATT
>JBGPAF010000179.1:0-4595 GCA_041480535.1 Bacteroidia bacterium | reverse complement strand
TGAAGCTCTCATATTTGTAAGTGTCTTTCCTTTGACAACGTTGACATCAATATCTTTAGGCCTTGTGCCCTCCCCTATTACCTGACCTTTATAAACGTGTTCACCGGGATCAATATAAAACCTACCGCGGTCCTGAAGCCTGTCAATAGCATACCCTGTTGCCATGCCTTCTTCAAGCGATATGAGTGAACCATTCTGAGAGGGCAAAAGGTCATCACCTTTGTATTTATCGTAAGCCCTGAACCTGTGATACATAACTGCTTCACCTGATGTCGCCGTAAGTAAATTGTTCCGCAAACCGATAAGGCCTCTTGCAGGAATATCAAATTGAAGGTGGATCAGGTCGCCCTTAGGTTCAATAACTGTCATTTCACCTTTTCGCATTGTGACCAGTTCAATTGCCTTACCTGAAAAATCAGATGGGACATCAATTGAAAGAGTCTCATAAGGTTCTGATTTAATCCCGTTTATTTCCTTAAAGATGACTTTCGGCTTTCCAACCTGGAATTCATATCCCTCCCTTCTCATTGTTTCGATCAGAATTGAAAGATGCAGTATTCCTCTTCCATTTACAATAAAAGTATCTTCCGAATTAGTTTCTTCAACTTTTAAAGCAAGATTTTTTTCAGTCTCTCTGAACAACCGCGTCCTTAAATGCCTTGATGTCACAAATTTCCCTTCCTTGCCAAAAAGAGGTGAATTATTTATCGTAAAGGTCATGCTCATCGTTGGTTCGTCAACCTCTATCCGCTGCAATGCTTCAGGCGAAAGAAGGTCAGCAAGGGTATCTCCAATCTCAAAATCTTCGAGACCGATAACAGCACACAGATCGCCACATCTGACGCTGTTGGTTCTGACTCTGCCAAGTCCTTCAAAAACAAAGAGTTCTTTTACCCTGACTTTTCTAACCTCTCCTCCTCTTTTGCAAAGTGTATAATCATTACCAGTTACAATTTCACCCCGGAAAACCCTCCCGATAGCAATTCTTCCGACAAAGCTTGAATAGTCGAGTGATGCTACCTGCATCTGAGCTGTTCCTTCAACATATCGAGGTTCAGGGATCTGTTCGATTATAGTATCAAGTAAAACTTTAATATCGGAAGTTGGAGTTCTCCAGTCTTTGCTCATCCACCCATATTTTGAGGATCCGAAAACTGTTTCAAAATCCAGCTGTTCCTCCGAAGCATCAAGGTTGAACATCAGTTCAAATATATCCTGCTGAACCTCATCGGGTCTGCAGTTTTCCTTATCCACCTTGTTCACCACAACGATTGGTTTCAGTCCAAGATTTATAGCTTTCCCGAGCACAAACCTGGTCTGAGGCATAGGCCCTTCAAAAGCATCGACAAGGAGCAAAACACCATCAGCCATTTTAAGCACCCTCTCAACTTCACCTCCGAAATCAGCATGCCCCGGAGTATCAATTATATTAATTTTTACTCCCTTATAATTAACAGAAACGTTCTTAGATATGATGGTTATACCCCTCTCCCTTTCAAGATCATTGCTGTCGAGTATCAGGTCGCCAAGTTCTTTTCTCTCATCAAGGACATTGCATTCCTGAATAATCCTGTCCACAAGAGTTGTTTTTCCATGGTCGACATGTGCAATGATCGCAATATTTCGTAATGACTGCATAAAAATATTTAAGACCTGCAAAAGTAATATTGTTGGTTGTATTAATGTTAAAAACGCAGAAAATTAATTTGTATGAAAAAATTCATATATTTCGTGAAATTTTAAAAATACAGATATGAAAAAACTGATTTTCACCCTTTTCCTCACTCTTATGGCTCTGACTTCATTAATTGCTCAGACAGGTCTTGAAGTTGGCAAGAAAGCTCCCGCATGGATGTTTACTGATGCAAACAAAAAGGAATTCACAATGGATTCGTGGGCCGGCAAAGTAATGCAGGTTAATTATGTCGATCCCGATGAACAAGACCTTAACGAACCATATAATGAAGTTGTCGACAAAGCTGTAAAAGTCGACAAACGAATTGACAGTGTTTACTTTAAAGGGATTGGAATTGTTGACTGCAAATCAACATGGAAACCAAACGGACTTATAAGGATGATTGCAGGGAAAAAGGCAAAAAAATATAAAACTACTATCCTGTTTGATTATAAAGGTACTCTTCATGAAATATGGGATATGCCAAAAGACAGCTATAGCGTCGTGATTGTTGATAAGAACAGGATATGCCGTGCAATCTACAAGGGAAAGATTCCTGAATCAGAAAATGAAAAGATCGTTCAGCTCATAATTGAGCTTACGAAGGAATAAGGTCTTATTGATTTATTTAACTCTGTGTCCCTCAGTGGTTCTCTGTGTTTCTCTATGAAGGTTAACCCCCAAACCCCCTAAAGGGGGCTTAATTACAAATGGTTTTTAGCCCCTCTTCAGGGGGGATGGGGGGTAAAATTTACACAGAGGAACACAGAGTTTTTTATGTCCAAAAAATCGATGATACTTCCTAATCTTCTTATAATAGCCGGTACTGGCAATAAATCCGGAAAGACAACTATTGCATGCCATATAATCAGACAATTCAAGCAACTGAAGATCGTTTCGGTTAAGATTACTCCACATTTTCACGAAACGACACCCGGATTAGTTTTGATCTCAAAAGGGAAGGGATATGCGGTTTATGAGGAAACGAACGAAGATTTACCAAAAGACACATCACGGATGTTAAAAGCCGGAGCATCGAGAGTATTTTTTGCAAAAGTCACAGATGAATCACTTTTAAGTGCTTTTGAAGATATTTATAAACGTATTCCGCCGGATGTTCCTGTAGTCTGTGAATCACCGGCACTCCGGCGTTTTGTGGAGCCTGGTTTATTTATTGTAATGATATCGTCTGAAAAAGATAACCAAAAGGATATCAAACATTTAATTAAGTTGCCACATACGGAATATAGTCTCGATTATCTTTCAGGCAACGAAGAATTACCTGTAAGTTTCAACAGTGGAAAATGGAGCAGCTGGCAGTAGGTCTTTAGATCAGTTGATCTCACTGACATCTGAAATATCTCTTCCCAGTTTTGCCTTTATTCTTTCGAGATCATTTTTCATTATTGCAATAGACTGAAAAATCTGCTTTTCCGGAAGTACAGGTTCAGGAATTTCGTTGCTTATATAATTTACAAATTTCCATATTTCCTTTACCTCATTTACATGCACCTCATAGGGCTCATAAAGAGGATTAAGGGAATAAAGAACAAGTTTTCCATCCCTGGATATGTTGTTTTCGAGTAACTTAAAAACGATTCCGTCATTTAAAGTAAAAACAACATAAGCCTTGCCATTAATTATGTTCATCCAGTCCTGTAAAAATTCTCCGGTAACCCACGATCCGTCTGGTATCGGGAGCATTGAGTCGCCTTTCAGCTGGAATGTTCTGTATTTTCTTTTACCAGAAAGAAAAGGCAGTTGAAATACAGGAAGCTCACCTATATATTCAGGATCAGCATACCCGGTTGTATAACCTGCCTTAGCCTTTTCAGCGACCAGCTCAATATTTTCCCTGTTTTCAGAATTGACGGTTGTTGTCAGCACTCGGAGGTTGCTTCCCTTTACATAAGCATCATATCCCCTCTCCAGTTCTCCGAGCTGGCTTTCCGATAACCGTGTCATATCGATCTTAAGCAGTGTATCGATCGACATGTTAAAGTACCCCGAGAATGATACGAGAATATCTATTCCGGGCTGGGCCACACCGTTCTCATACCCGCTGAGGGTTGAACGTTTCAGGTTAAGGGCGACAGCAACATCATCCTGTGTTCTGCCCCTTCTTTTTCTTAAAAATTTTATGTTGGAAGTAAAGTACATATAAAAATATTGATTATATTGTAATCAATGATTTGATTAATTTTTAATCAAAAGTAAATTATAAATATTTAATACGCAAATTATTTAAGAAAAAAGTTTAGAGTGAGCTAAAGTTTGGAGTACTTAGAGTTACAACTCTAAGTACTTTAGGCACTCTAGGCACTTATAACTTGAAAGATGTTTATCGCCGGCAACATAGACCGATCTGTTCTGCATCTCGACATGGATACATTTTTTGTATCGGTTGAGAGGCTTAAGAACAGCAGGCTCATAGGCAAGCCTGTCATAATCGGCGGCATGTCGGACCGTGGTGTGGTATCGAGCTGCAGTTATGAAGCGAGGAAATATGGCGTAAGCTCAGCCATGCCGATGAAGATGGCCAGGAGCATGTGCCCCGATGCCATTGTTATAAGAGGCGACATGGAGGCATACAGTAACTATTCACACATTGTCACCGGGATAATTGCAGAGAGATCGCCGCTTTACGAAAAGGCATCTATTGATGAGCACTATATCGACCTTACCGGAATGGACCGTTTCCATGGATGCTACAAATGGTCGCATGAACTGCGGCAGTATATAATAAAAGAAACCGGACTGCCCATATCTATCGGCCTTTCAGTTAACAAAACAGTATCAAAGATTGCGGCAGGCGAAGCAAAGCCAAACGGGGAAATAGAGGTAAAAAAAGAGATAGTCCTCCCCTTTCTCGATCCGTTGTCAATAAGCAAGATCCCGATGGTAGGCCAGAAGACTTACC
>JBGPAF010000178.1:0-4628 GCA_041480535.1 Bacteroidia bacterium | reverse complement strand
ATTGAACCTGTTATGGATCAGATTCTTAATCGTTTCAGCAGGGTGGATATTTTAATTAATATAGCAGGTCTTCTTTTTGTCAGGGACTTTATGAAGCTGCAAGAGCAGGAAGCGCGCAGTATGATGGAGACTAACTTTTTTGGCCCTGCAGCTTTTATAAAATTACTGGTTCCACTGATGTCATCAGGTTCTCACATAGTAAATATCTCAAGCATGGGTGGGTTCCAGGGCAGTTCAAAGTACAGGGGTCTCTCATATTACAGCGCATCAAAGGCTGCACTGTCGTGCCTGAGCGAGTGTCTGGCCGTGGAGCTTAGTGAAACAGGAATCAGCGTTAATTGTCTGGCACTCGGATCAGTCCAGACTGAAATGTTCGAAAGTGCATTCCCGGGATTTAAAGCTCCCCTGGGTCCAAAAGAGATGGCTGAATTCATCTCATATTTTGCAATAAACGGTAATAAATATTTTAACGGGAAAGTGCTGCCTGTAGCAATAAACAATCCATAAACTCACCCCCCGACCCCCTCTCTGCTTCGCAAAGAGGGGGCATAACATACTGTGTATTAATAAATTCCCCCTCTTTACGAAGTAGAGAGGGGGAATACAAGGGGGTGAGTACATGTATTATGAGTATATCTTGATCTCAATCTTCCCGTCCAGTGCCATTAATCCATTAAAAGCCAATGCTTTAATTTCATCCTCCCCCGGAAAAACAACTACATCGGCAATAAATCCAACCATTTTCTTTATCCTCTTCACATGTGATTCCTGATACGCCAGACCGCCGGTTAATATAATTGCATCGACCTTCCCTTCAAGAACCGCTGCAACTGCGCCTATCTCTTTTGCGGTCTGATATGCTATTGCTTCAATTATGAGTACAGCCTTCAGATCTCCGTTATCTGCCTTGTTGTTTGCTTCAATAAAGTTGTTGGTTCCCAGATAAGCCACAATACCTCCTTTGCCTGTGATCATTGATTTAAGTTCCTGATACGAGTATTTTCCACTGAAACAAAGATCAACCAACTGACCGGAAGGAAGTCCTCCGGAGCGCTCGGGAGAAAAAGGACCATCACCATGTAAAGCATTATTGACATCAATTATCCTGCCCTTCCTGTGGGCTCCCACGCTTATCCCTCCTCCCATATGGACAACAATAAGGTTCAGATCCTCATACTTCCTGTTAACCGATTCTGCATAAGTACGTGCTACTGCTTTCTGGTTCAAAGCATGAAAAATTGAAACACGTTCAATAGCAGGATGCCCTGATATCCTGGCCACAGGTTCAAGTTCGTCAACTACTACTGGATCAACAATGTAGGCTTTCGCCCCCGGTAATGATGAAGCAATATCATCTGCAATCAAACCACCTAAATTGCTTGCATGCTGCCCCAGGATCCCTGTCCTCAGATCATCAATCATTTTTTTATTAACCTCATAAATACCTGATTCGATAGGCTTTATTAAGCCACCCCGGCCTATAACAGCTGCAACCGCTGATAAATCTAAATGCTGACCAGCTAATTCTTTCATTATCAAATCCTTTCTGAAATGGAACTGGTCAGTTACTTTATTAAAGCCTGATATTTCTTCAGAAGTGTGCCTTAGAGTCTTTTCAAAGATCAGGTTTTCTTCCTCAAACAGAGCAAATTTTGTGGATGTAGATCCGGGATTTATTGCCAGAATCAGCCGTTTGGACATTGATGTAAATTTGAATTAACACATATTTTCTGAGAACCCATTATCAGGTCATCAGGCATGCAAGAGCAATACAATAGAACTTCGATTTTTCACTTTCACTTCTTGACATAACCACTACAGGTTTTTCTGTGCCTCGGATTAAACCTGCAAGTTCTCCCTGCGCAAAAAGCATGAGTCCTTTATAAAATGGATTGGATGATTCAAGCGAGGGGAAAAGAAGTATATCAGCATCACCATTTACCGGCGTATCAACACCTTTTAGTTGTACGCTTTTACTATCGCAAGCCAGAAAAATATCGAGGGGACCATCCATTATGCAATTTGGGATTTGTCCTTCTTTTGACATTTTGCACATTGTTTCATAATCGCGGGAACTCTGAAAATGGCGGCTCGGTTTTTCGGATGCTGATATCAGGGCAATCTTTGGCCTGGTGATTCCAAATCTGCCGGCCATTTCAATTGCATATTCAGCCATAATTATCTTCTGCGTGAGAGTGGGCGTTGGTATAACAGCTGTATCAGTAATAAACAGGAGCTTGTGATATCCCGGTAATTCAATCGCACAAACATAACTCAGGACTGTATTGGGGAGCATCAGTCCTTTGGATTTATCCATAACTGCTTTCAGAAATTTATCGGTCCCCACCAAACCTTTCATCGCAATATCTGCCTCCCCGGAACGAGCCAGCCGGACGGCTTCTGCTGATGCATTTATCTCATTATCAGAATCAACTATTGTAAATAACTCATGATCAATTCCTGTTTTACGGCAGATATTCTTGATTTCCAAAGACTGACCAATCAATATGGCTTCGACAAGGCCATAATTCACAGCTTTGTGAATTGCACTTATTGTATGAATATCATGAGCCCATGCGACTGCAATCCGATGCTTTTGATGCAGCGATTGGACTTTTTCAACCATCTGGTCAAGCGATCGGATCATAATTAGTTATTTACTTGCAGCAGCGGCAAGGAGGATACTGTCGTATTTTGCCTGTTCGGAATCAGATCTTGATGTCAGTACTATCGGTACCAGAGCTCCGAGTATAATAGATGCTACTTTTGCCTGTGCAAAGAAAACAAGTGATTTATAAAGCACATTCCCTACTTCAATATCTGGCATCAGTAACAGATCTGTATCGCCGGCCACCTCACTCTTTATTCCCTTGAGCTGTGCACTTTCAAGACTGACAGCATTATCGAATGCAAGAGGTCCGTCAATTATGCAGTTTCTTATCTGTTCTCGTTGATTCATTTTGGAAAGCAATGCTGCATCCAATGTGGCTTCCATATTTTCGTTCACCATTTCAACAGCTCCGAGAACCGCAACCTTGGGCATAACATACCCAAGCCTGTTAAGGAATGATACTGAATTATTGACAATTGAGATCTTATCCTTAAGGTTTGGCGCAATATTCATTGCGACATCAGTTACAGCTATCAGCTTATGATAAGTACCTACTTCAAAGAGAGCAATATGTGAAAGCAGATTACCTGTTCTGAGGCCCCATTCCTTATTAAGGACGCATTTTAGAAGTGTGGAGGTGCCTACCTTGCCTTTCATAAGTATATCAGCCTGCTTACTGCTGAGCATCCTTACGGCCATTTCAACTGACTTATCTATTTCAGGTTCATGTATAATCCTTAATCCGGTTATATCGTGCCCGAGTTCAGAGCATATATTTTGTATTGCCTCCTTATCACCAATAAATATTGGCTCAATAATCCCGTCTTTCCATGCTCTTAAAACAGCACCCAGGGATTGCTGATCCTGAGCCGCCGCAAGAACAAGCTTCTTTATGGGTTTACCTGCAACAATGCTTTTAAGGTCCGACATGCTTTTTAAAACCATGTAATTATCGTTTTAAGGTTAGTACTTAAACTGTATGATGCTCCACAATATACTTTGTATCTGAAGCTATTACAAATTCCTCGTCGGTTGTGACGCACATTACTGTGGCTTTTGATTTGGACTTAGATATTACCTTATCTGTACCCCGGACACCATTATTGGCTTCAAAGTCAAATTCTATTCCAAGAGATTCCATATCTGAACAGATCATGGCTCTCATTTTAAAATCATTCTCTCCAACTCCGCCTGTAAAAACAAGCAGGTCAAGCCCATTAAGAACAGCAATATATGATCCTATAAATTTTTTGACCTTATATGCATACATATTTAAAGCAAGCAGTGCTTTTTCATTACCCTCTGAAGCGGCAGCTTCAAGATCGCGCATATCAGAAGAGAGCCCGGATATACCTGCCACACCGCTCTTCTTATTGATCAGATTATTAACTCCGGTGACATTGAGATGTTCTTTATCAGCAATATAAATAAGAACACCGGCATCTATCTCACCCGTTCTTGTTCCCATTATCAGTCCGTCGACAGGTGTAAAACCCATTGATGTATCTATTGACCGGCCCTGTTGTATTGCTGTAATGGATGCCCCGTTACCAAGATGACATGTAATGATCTTCAAGTCTTTCACATCCTTTCCAAGCAATTTTGCAGCTTTTGATGCCACAAATTTGTGGCTGGTGCCATGGTATCCGTATTTTCTTATCTTGTACTTTTCATAATATTCATAGGGCAGTGCATACATATATGCATAGTCGGGCATTGTCTGATGAAATGAAGTGTCAAAAACAGCTACCTGCGGTACGCCAGGAATAAGTTTTTCGACCGATAATATACCTTTGAGATTAGCAGGATTATGCAGAGGAGCAAGCTCACTGCATATCTCGATCTGTTTCTTTACTTCATTATCAACAAGGACACTCTCCTTGTAACTTTCACCTCCGTTTACGACCCGATGACCGACTGCTTTAATCTCTCTGACATCTTTTATTACACCATGCTTTGGATCAGTCAGTGCTGCCATTACAAGGTTGATTCCTATAGTATGATCAGGAATATCATT
>JBGPAF010000177.1:0-4644 GCA_041480535.1 Bacteroidia bacterium | reverse complement strand
TACTGGGAAATAGGACCGCAAAAAAGACTCTTTTGTCCGGCTTCATTCTTAAGACAGGGATCAAATGAGATGATCGTTTTTGATCTTCATCAGACAGTACCGCAGATAGTGGTTGGCTTCAAAACTTCTGAGTAACCGGGAGGAAACAAAAAAGGCGTCTTAAGACGCCCTTTTTAATTTTACCCTTAAATCCCCCCTGGGAGGCAGGGGTTGATTACATAAGTATTTTTGTCGTAAGATTTGTGATACTCATTTTGATAGAATCAAAGGGGCTTGGGAGATCCTGTTCCACAACCATATATTTCATTCCAGCTATATCTTTTACCGCCAGAATCTCCTTGAAATTTATTATCCCTGCACCTACCGCTGCAAAATCGTCTTCACCATCTGTTGTGTAATAAGGAGCCTCACTTGTGTACATATCTTTCATGTGGAAAAGCTGGAATCTGCCGGGATATTTTTTAATAATCTCAACTGGGTTTTGCCCGGCTTTAGTTGTCCAGAACATATCAAGTTCCATCGTAACAAGGTCTTTGTCAAGTTCTGCCAACATGACATCAAAATAGGGGATCTTGCCTTCAACAGTATTAAACTCAAAATTATGATTATGGTAACCGAAAATCATTCCATGATCCTTCATAATACTCCCCACTTTATTCCAGTCAGCTGCCATTTTCCTGTAACTGGCAAGTGTTGTACGTGCCTCTTCAACAATCCAGGGCTGAATGCAATACTTTACACCTAGTATGGCATGATCTTCTGCCATTTTTTGCGCATTGTCGAGGGTTATTCCGGCAGCCTCAACCTGCGTATGACTGCTAAGAATTTCCATTCCCAGGTCATTCACAAGCTTTTTAAAATCGGCAGGTTCATAACCATAAAATTTGCCGTCGGTATAACCTGCAAGTTCTACATATTTATAACCTGCATCAGAAACCCTGTGTAATGATCCCGGCACATCTTTATTCATTGCATCCCTTATTGTATAAAGCTGAAGTCCTATGCCAAAAGTTTTGGGATCAACCACGGCAGATGCCGCCACCGCCTTTGAATCTGGCTTTGATGTATTCTGGCAGCCATACTGGGATACAGCAATTGTGCCTAATGCACCAACGGCTGACATTCTAAGGAATTTTCTCCTGGATTGTGATTTTTTCATGGTTCTTATTCTAAATTGTTATGAGTTAATTGGTAGTCGGAATATTCTTATTATCAACCGATAAAAATAATATATTTCTTTTTGATGTTCACAGAAGGAATGATTTTTTATAAGAGCTTTCAGCCTTCAGCTGTCAGCATTAAACTCTCAGCACCCTGACCTCAGCCCTTAGCCCTCAGCATTTTTATGCCTGCTTGGAGTATATCCGAATTGCGCCTTAAAAAGCCTGCTGAAGTATTTAACATCTGAAAAGCCTGTTTTGTAAGCAGCTTCCGAAACATTATAACCGTTCTCCAGAAGCTTTGCAGCGATGTTCATTTTAAGTCGTCTGATAAACTCCATGGGACTGAATCCTGTGAGTCCCTTAATTTTGTTATACAGGACCGTCCGGCTGACATTACAGTGGTCAACAAGAGTATTTATTGAAAGATCCATTGCGCAGTTACCTTCAACATAGCTTACTATTTTTTTCAGGAATTCATCATTTTAGCCAGATGCAGTCCCTCTTCGCCGTTCCTGGCTCCGATAGTGTTGAAGAAAGACTTTAACGACTGGCAGATATAATTAAGTATTTCATGGTTATCCTCTACAACAAGCATCAGGTTCCTGTCTGCCGGGTCAGAAACCGGCAGCTGTTTATCTTCATCGATATTCTCGGTATAGCCTCTTGTGTGAGTGTATTCAGTGACATCATTCGGACAAAATGCCAGAACCATAACAGGTAAGGTAACTGACTCTTGGTTACACACTACCCAAACAGATATTGTCGGGAATAGGAATCTCCAACCTGAGAATTTATGGTTCGCTTCAGAATTACTTTACTTACAGCAACCTTGATAATTATGATCCTGAGCGCGGCGGTTCTATTTCAAACCCATTATCAAAACAGATGGTCTTTGGTGTAAATCTTGAATTTTAAATACTATAAATCAACATCATATGAAAACAGGATTTAAATATGTCGGTGAAGCTTCTGATGTAATACTCACTGAAGCTGAAAGAAATGCTTATCTCGGTGAACTCAAGACTTTAAGGGCATATCTTGGGATCGCTGAAAATGTTTTTGATAATATAATTAAAGAGCTTATAACAGTTGATGAGAAAGGATTTTTAACAATGCATAATATCTGCGGAGGATGCGGACTGGGAGGCAATCCCTAAAGGGACGGGTCATACGAATACTATATAAATGAAAAACGCGTCGATAATGATCCGAAGGGAGTTGCTCCGTTTATCCTTGCAGCTATCGAACTAAACAAATAACCTGCAGATGTGCCTGTTATAGATATTCTCAAAAACACATTCTGACACCACCTCCTCATGCTCCTCAAGCAGCCTGAAGTAAACATCCATTTTCTGAGCAGCAAGCTTATATGCCACATGTATCAGCTGTCTCATATTGGGATTGTAATCCGGATTGCCCTGATCATGCCTCAATGATGCTGCAAACTTCCTTCCGTTCCAGGCTGAAACCTCTCCGGCTGATGGAAGCTCAGTAACATCAATGTTAATTACATCTGCATACGGAGCACATAATTCATCAATTTTTTCAAACGATTTACTATAGATCTCCTTAACAAATTCAAGAGCTTCGCCATCTGCCTCAGCAAGTCCGATCACCTCTTCGAGCCATGTCGTTCCTGCAGTTTTCAGGTGAACCCCCATATCATGCTTTTTAAGGAGAGCACCTATGTGAGGATATATTGCAAACTTATCTGATCCTGAATGGATACTGATCTTAAGGTTTTCAGGAAGCCCGAACTCCTTAATGGCATGTGCAACAACCATCAGGTCCTCTTCAAATTCGACTGCGAATTTCAAAGGATCACCTGAATAGTCAACTCCTTTGTTAAATCTTCCTGAGAATTTGGGTGCTATAGTCTGAATCGGAATTCCTTCGAGTCCAAGCATATCCAGAATAAAAAACAATTCAACTGGTGTCTGGGGCTGAGATACTTCATCCATCGACACTTCGGTAATAAAATTTCCGGCTCCTTTCGATTTTTCTATTTTTCTGAATATCTCTCCTGCTTTCTTTGCAGCAAAAAGATAATTCTCTGCAAAACCGCCAAGTTCTTCTTTTGAACATCTCACAGATTTTTTAATCCCGGGAACTTCGAACTTGCCGGCGTACTTTGAGGTTGTCTCAAGGAATCTGTCAATATCAGATTGATCTGCTCTTTTCCCTATAAACGAGGCGACATCAACGGTAAAAAAATCGGAGCTCGTTATAAACTTATCGACAGTATCAGAATTTATATGATCAGCATCTACAAAATAAGCTTTATTAAAACCTGCTTTTTTGGTCATGGTGTCTGCTTCCAGTCTTACATCAGATGGCTGAGTGCCGATTATCATATGTTCCCTGTTCGACTTGTTCCAGACTGGTGTGATCTCGACACCTTTCCTGCCGGCTTCAATTATTGCTTTAAGCTGTGCATGACCCTGGTGCCCAAACCTGTCACCCAATCCCATCGAATATTTTCCGAGCTTTTTCATGTATTGTATTATAATATCAAAAAAAATCTTATATCAATCCTATATCAATACTATATCAACCTTATATCAACCTTATATCAATCTTATATCAAAATGATATCAAAGTGATATCAAAGTGATATAAATGGGATTAATCTAAAATCACTTTCTTGTTTTTTGGTGCAAAAACTGTCATTATTATCCATGCAAGAATATAAGCGCTTCCAGATATTGTAAACATCACAACATAACCTGTTTCAATATGTCCAAGGTTCTTAAAATGCTGGAGTATACCTCCTGCTATATATGAAATAAAAGCACCTCCAACAGCACCTGCCAATCCACCGATTCCGGTGATTGAGCTTACGACTTTCTTTGGAAAGGCATCTGATACGGTGGTAAAGAGGTTGGCTGACCATGCCTGGTGTGATGATGCTGCAAGAGCAATAAGGCAGACTGCACCCCATGTGCTTACTCCTTTTGATTGTGCAAATATGATGGGCACGACCATGAGTGCAAAGACAAGCATGGTCACTTTTCTTGCCTTGAAAGGAGACATGCCTTTCTTGATCATAAATCCTGAGACCCATCCTCCACCAATGCTGCCAATTGTAGTCATTGTATAAATAAAGGCAAGAGGCAATCCGAATGATGAAACGCTGAGACCTGCGCCTCTGACAGTGGAGAGCCAGCCGGGGATCCAGAACAGATAAAACCACCATATCGGGTCAGTCAGACCCTTTCCGATAAAGAAGAGCCATGTCTGGCGATACTTGAGCAGCTTCAGCTGAGAAACCTTCTCTTTGGTCTCATTCTGTTCATCGACATCACTATTAATGTAAGCAAGTTCACCTGCCGATACCTTTTTATGTTTATCCGGTACTTCATAGAAAATAAACCAGAGAATTACCCAGATGAAACCTATCGCTCCGGTGATAATAAATGCCGCCTGCCAGCTCCATGCAGCTATTATGGCGGGAATAGCCAGCGGAGCCACTATTGCTCCG
>JBGPAF010000176.1:0-4649 GCA_041480535.1 Bacteroidia bacterium | reverse complement strand
GCAAATACAATGTCAGGAAAGTTGTTTATGTGGAGCGTGATCCCGCACTGACGAAACTTGAGGATACAGAATCTCAGAAATTTTCAGGGGTGCTTAGCATTGAAAATAAAGATGCTTTCAGTTATGTAAAGAAAACGGATGAGAGGTTTGATGCTGCGATAATGCTTCTTCCTCCTCCTTCTTCTCTTTCTCTGAACAGGTATTACACCATTGAATTCTTTTCAGCATTGAAAGGTAGGATGAATCCGGAAGGCGTTTTCTCGTGTTCACCCGGAATTAATCCCAACTATTTCAATAAAGAATCTGTCAATCTTTATTCTTCAATTTTCAATAGTCTGAAGGCAGTGTTTAAAAATGTAATTCCGGTGAGCGGTAATAAACTTTATTTTATTGCTTCCGATAAGGATCTGTCGACTTCAATCTGCCAGCTTGCCGTGAATAAAAACATCAATAACATCTATGTTAGCTCCGATTATTTGTCCGATGATCTTATTACGGCCAGATCTGAGGAGATTATTTCTTTATATGACCGCAGTATTAAAAGCAACCACTCGGCTCATCCTATTGCCTGTTTTTATTATCAATCATTTAATCTAAGCAAAAATCTAAATGAGAAGATACCTGCAATAGTTCTACTGATTGCCCTCTTCGCACTTTCATTGAAGAGTATCAGGAGAGATAACGGCATCATGTATTTCAGCGCATTTGCGCTTGCCGGATATGAAATAATTCTTCTGCTCGTACTTCAGCTTACCATAGGAAATATGTACCAGGCAACAGGTTTAATAATAGCCGGACTCATGGCCGGACTGGCTGTCGGTTCAGGAATGAATATTCCTGTCGTTAAAAACAAACCTCACGGAATAAAGGCCTTTCTTTTAATTGCAGTCTATCTAATAATAGGAATAGCCGTGCAAAAAATTATGACACTGGATAGTCAATTTGCTGTCGTCGGATTATTAATCCTGTCGGGATTTTTGCCTGCTGTTATCACAGGCAGCTTATTCCGTGAATTGACTTTATCCGGCAACTCAGGTCCGGATTCTTCAATTGTATACAGTGCTGATCTGGCAGGATCGGCAATGGGATTCATATTTTTTTCAGGGCTGGCGGTTCCTCTTCTGGGAATAACATTATCTGTCTTCCTTCTGCCTGTTCTTATTTTTGCAGGATTTCTGGCTGCTGCAATAAGTAACAAACGCTAGTTTTTGTTAATTTTGAGCATCTCATATATTCAGGATGCGTAAAAGAGAGTGTAATATCAGCAAACGCCAGTTTCTTAAGAAATGTGCCGCACTGTCAACAGGCATTCTATGCCTGCCTGGAACTGAGATCTTTTCAGATGTTTTAAATGAAGAACAGCGCTTATTCAGAAGAGAAGCGATGTTCCAGGAAGAAACTGCCAGGGGGATAATGTGCAGGATATGTCCGAATGAATGTGTCTTGAAGGAAGGTGAACTCAGCAAGTGCAATAACAGGAAAGTAATTAAATCGAAACTTTACACTCTTGCATACGGTAATCCGTGTTCTGCAAATGTGGATCCGATTGAGAAAAAACCGTTATATCATTTTCTTCCCGGGACAAGAGCCTACTCTATTGCAACAGCCGGATGCAATCTTGTCTGCCTGAATTGCCAGAACTGGACAATTTCCCAGACAAGTCCGGATAAGACAAGGAACTATGACCTCATGCCTGAGAAAGTCGTTTCGGAATGCATCAGTAAGGGCTGCAAATCGATTGCATATACATATTCAGAGCCAGTTACATTCTATGAATACGCATATGATACGGCTGTCCTGGCAAGAAAAGAAGGAATAAGAAATATTTTCAAATCAAACGGGTACATTTATCCAGATCCACTTAAGAAACTCTGCTCAGTAATTGATGCAGCCAACATCGATCTGAAAGCATTCAATGAAAGTACATATCTGAAACTCTCGGGAGGCAAATTACAGCCTGTTCTTGATTCGCTTAAAATATACAGGGATATGGGTGTCTGGCTTGAAATTACAAATCTGGTTGTTCCTACCTGGACAGATAACATGGAAGAGATAAGAAAAATGTGCAGATGGCTCAGTGAAAACGGATTCAAAAAGGTACCTCTTCATTTCAGCAGGTTCTACCCTACTTATAAGCTGGAACAACTCCCTCCCACTCCTGTCGATATTCTTAATAAGGCAGTGCAGATAGCTGCTGAGGAAGGGCTGACATATATATATACAGGTAATGTACCGGGAAGTGAAGTATCAGATACTAAATGTCCCAAATGCCGGAATACATTAATAGTACGTCAGGGATACAGGATCGCAGTCAACAATCTGACAGACGGGAAGTGTAATAAATGTGGCGCAAGCATTGACGGAGTGTGGAACTGAGAATTGGTTGATCACCGCCTGTATTGAAATAACTTAATAGGATTCAATGAACAAGATTGAAGCAAAGGAAAGGATTGATAAACTCCGCAGGGAAATTGAAGAGCATAACAGGAGATACCATGTTTTGAATCAACCGGTTATTTCCGATTTCGAGTTTGATCTTCTTATTAATGAGCTTGATACGCTCGAAAAGAAGTTTCCTGAGTTTATGGTGGAGGGATCTCCCACTCAGCATGTAGGCAGCGATATCACAAAAGAGTTCCGTCAGTATGAGCACAAATTTCCCATGCTATCTCTCGGAAATACTTACAGTTATGAGGAGCTCCGTGATTTTGACAGCCGGATAAGCAAAACAGTATCTGAACAGGTTGAATACGTCTGCGAACTTAAATTTGACGGAGCTTCAATCAGCATTACCTATATAAACGGGATAATGTCAACAGCTGTCACTCGGGGTGATGGCACAAAAGGTGATGATGTATCGGTGAACGTTAAAACGATAAAAAGCATTCCAACAAGAATTAAGGATGCCGGAATACCTGAAGAGTTTATTGTCAGAGGAGAAATACTTATGCCAAGGGCAATTTTTGACAGCCTCAATGAGGAAAGGGCAAAACAGGGACTGAATTTGTTTGCCAATCCCCGTAATGCGGCATCAGGAACACTGAAAACACTCGATCCTTCAGTTGTTGCGACAAGAAAGCTTGATTGCTTCTTCTATTTTCTACTTGGAGAAACTTTACCATATAATACTCATTATGAAAACCTTATGAAGGCCGCAAGCTGGGGTTTTCAGGTAGCTGACAGCATAAGAAAATGCAAAGATATTGAGGATGTGATCCATTTTATAGAATCATGGGAACATAAAAGGAACGATCTCCCCTACGATACCGATGGTGTTGTTATCAAAGTAAATTCCATTGATCAGCAGAAAGAGCTTGGTTTCACAGCCAAATCACCACGATGGGCAATTGCTTATAAATACAAAGCGGAACAGGCAATAACTAAATTATTGTCTGTAGCATATCAGGTTGGAAGGACCGGCATTGTCACACCTGTGGCAAATCTCGAACCTGTTTTGCTTGCAGGTACCACTGTTAAAAGGGCCTCACTTCATAATGCCGATCAGATATTTCTCCTTGACCTCCATTACGATGATATGGTTTATGTTGAAAAAGGCGGCGAAATCATTCCCAAAATTGTTGGTGTCGATTCTTCTTCAAGAAAGGAACACAGCAAGGCTGTCAAATTCATTGATGTCTGTCCGGAATGCGGGACGGCCCTGGTTAAGAATGAAGGAGAGGCAAATCATTTTTGTCCGAATTATTTGCATTGTCCACCGCAGATAAAGGGAAGGATCGAACATTTCATAAGCAGGAAAGCTATGGATATTGAAGGTCTTGGAGAAGAGACTGTAGATCTGCTGTTCAGTAAAGGACTCATAAGGAATATTGCAGATCTTTATGAGCTGCAGCCTGAGCACCTGATCCCGCTTGAAAGGATGGGTGAAAAATCTGCAGCTAATATTCTGAAAAGCATAAAAGGGTCAGTCAATATTCCTTATCACAGGGTACTCTATGCACTCGGTATAAGACATGTCGGAGAAACAGTTGCAAAAACTCTTGCTTCCAGGTTCAGATCACTTGATAAACTTATGGCCGCCAATAAGGAAAATCTGACAGGTGTCAGGGTAATAGGTCCGAAAATAGCATCAAGTATAGTTACATTCTTCAGCGATCCTGAGAACATTGAGATTATCAGGAGGTTAAAGTCGACACGCATTAAATTGAGCGGTGAAACAAATGTTCCTGATACAGGGAATGCACTTGAAGGGAAGGTCATAGTCATCTCAGGAGTGTTCAGAATGCATACCCGTGATGAATATAAGGAACTTATCGAAAAAAACGGCGGCAAAAACTCTACATCAATTTCAGGCAGCACATCATTTATACTGGCGGGAGAAAATATGGGGCCGGCAAAAAGAGAGAAAGCAGAAGAGCTGGGAGTTCAGATTATTAACGAAGCAGAATTTCTAAAGATTATTGGTGAAGAATAATAGTTATACAATGCTTATATTTCTAAAAAACTGTTAGGTTTGCACAATGGAATTATTCAGGAATATAAGGGTCAGAGCAGGAAGGTCGATGCTGTCGGGCAAGATGGCAAAGACCTCCCGTAAACCTCATTATATCAACTTTTACAATATTAAAAGTATTGGTATTGTCTGGGATGCTTCCAGTCCTGAAGATTTTATAAAATTATCCAGGTTCCAT
>JBGPAF010000175.1:0-4655 GCA_041480535.1 Bacteroidia bacterium | reverse complement strand
CCTTTTGTGTCTGGTTATAGGCAAAGGCTGTCCTGTAACTGATCAGAGCAATAGATCGCGCAGCTTTAAGTCCCTTTTTACCACCTTCCGGGTCATTTGCTCCAAACGTTTGATCAGCTTCCATAGCCAGCCGCATTGATTCACTGAAAGCTAATGCCCATGGTGATTGCTTTGCATTTGATGCCATAAGAACAAGCCGTTGAATTACTTCCGGATTCATAATACAATATTCAAGAGCCTGGTATCCGCCGATTGATGCACCTATTATAGTATGTATCTTTCTGATACCAAGATGGTTTCTGAGGATCTCATGAACATTGACCAGGTCTCTGACTGTTATTAAAGGAAAATCCCGGAGCCATGGCTTACCCGTTGAAGGATTTACTGATGACGGCCCTGTAGTGCCGTAACATGAACCCAGAATATTTGCACATACAACAAAGTATTCCTCCGGATCAAAAAGGAGCCCCTTACCGACCATACCCGGCCACCATGCTTCAACATCGGAGTTGGCAGTGAGGGCATGGCAGATCCAGATGACATTATCGGCATTTTTATTCAGTTTTCCCCATGTACTATAGACTATTTCCAGAGCCGGAAGTAAAACGCCTGTTTCAGTTTTAAATGGTTGACTATATTTCAGTGTGTTCATAAAACCTGTTTAAATGCCTGTTCAAAATCATAAATAATATCGTCAATATGCTCAATCCCCACAGAAACCCTGAAGAGACCGGCTTCAATTCCGGCAGCCAGTTGTTCCTCAGCAGAAAGCTGGGAATGAGTGGTTGTCGAGGGCTGGATTATCAGGGTTTTTGCATCTCCCACATTTGCAAGATGACTTACAAGTTCAAGGTGTTCCACAAGCCTTACAGCTCTCGATTTTTCAGCTTTTAAAACAAAACTCAGAACTCCTCCTGCTCCTTTTGGCAGATATTTTTTTGCCAGTTCATGATAAGGATTTCCAGGTAGCCCGGGGTAATTGACTTTTTCTATGCAGGATTGAGCTTCCAGCCATTTTGCAAGGGCAAGTGTGTTCTGAACATGCCTTTCAATTCTGAGCGAAAGTGTTTCAAGTCCCTGGAGCATCAGAAATGAGTTAAAAGGGCTGATCGACGGACCAAGGTCCCTTAATCCTTCAACACGTGCTTTAACAATGAAAGCAATATTTCCCGACGGTGAAGTCTGTGAGAATAATTCTCCGAAAATTATTCCGTGATAACCTTCAGCGGGTTCTGTAAAGACAGGGAAATTGCCATTCTTCCAGTTAAAATTAGCGGCGTCAACTATTACACCCCCGATACTTGTGCCATGACCACCAATCCATTTTGTGGCCGATTCAACGATAATGTTGGCACCATATTCGATCGGGCGGCATAAATAACCGCAGGCACCAAATGTATTATCAACGACAAGCGGGATTCCATGTTTAACTGCAAGTGACGAAAGTGCTTCAAAATCAGGTATATTGAACAAAGGATTACCGATTGTCTCAACATAAATTGCTTTTGTTTTTTTATCAATCAAAACTTCAAATGACTTTGGTTCAAGATCTTTCGCAAAACGGGCCTCAATACCAAAGTTGTTAAATGTAACTTTGAACTGATTGTGGGTTCCACCGTAAAGAAACGGGGAAGTAATAAAGTTTTCTCCCTGTCTCAGGATGGTTGAAAGAGCTATAAATTGAGCTGCGTGCCCCGAAGATACGGCAAGAGCAGCAGCGCCACCTTCAAGGGCTGCTACCCTTTTTTCAAACACGTCAGTGGTGGGATTCATTATGCGGGTATAAATATTACCCGGCTCAGACAGACTGAACAGATCGGCAGCATGTTTTGCATTTTTAAAAACATATGATGAAGTCTGATAAATAGGAACTGCTCTCGAAAAAGTTTCTTTATCGGGGTGTTGCCCTGCATGTATTTGTAATGTCTCGAATTTTATTTGTCTTTTTTCCATTTTATTGATTTTTAATAATTAATACTTTCCCGGACAGACAGATATAATATAGTAATCCTGTCATCGTAATGATCCGGTGTTAAACTTAAAAATGATTAATTCCAAACCAGGATCTTTACCGGCACATGCACATAGGCATGAGCGGCATGATGAAATTGTTGTGAATCAGATGAAATGCATTCATTGTTTTCGTGTTAATTTTTATCATCTCCCGGCTTTCCGGGATTAGGTTTTGGCACCGTTCTCCGATATGTTCAGGATTGGTTGCCAGGGTTTCGCAGAGCCTAATCTCTCCACCCTTCTTAATAAAAACCAAACACCCTTAAATGGAAGGAATATTTGATTTGTGACTGCAAATGTATGAATGATTTTGAAAAATGCAAAAAAATTTAACATCAAACCAATCTTAACCCGTCCCCAACCCTTCTTGTTTAAGCCCCCAAATCCCGCAAAGCGGGACTTTATAGAATGCCACAAATACTTTGAGATCTTTTTTAATCCATTCACAATACCTTTTTTGATTAAGCCCCCAAACCCCCTAAAGGGGGCTTTATAGAAATGATTTCGTTCAAAATACGCTGCTTCACCATTTCAATATTTTCAATAACTTCTTTATTGGTGAATCTTAAGATTTTTATTCCTAGTTTTTCAATATCATGCGATCTTCCATCATCATATTCCCGTACTTCTTCCTTTAAATGAATATCTCCGTCTACTTCAATTGCGAGTTTATACTTATGACAGTAAAAATCAACAATAAAAATATCAATAGGATGTTGTCTCTTAAACCTGACTCTAAAAATCTCTTTTCTTTTTAACTCTTCCCATAATAATTTCTCAGCAGGTGTCAAACTCTTTCTTAATTCTAATGCTCTGAGAAAAATACTTTTACTTGCTCCATAAAACATGTTTCTTTCAATAACTCTTTTATTCATACCAAGATTTTATAATGCAGCGAATCATCAAATTTAATCAATAGCTGTTATTCAAACAAATGATTAGGCCCCCTTTAGGGGGTTGGGGGCGGGAAAAATATGGATTGAGTCTTTATTCATTAAAAGCTTAAACATAAAATAAGTAATTTTTAACTTACTTTTGTCTTAATTAACAATTTTTACATGCAGAATGATCTTTCAATTTATAACAGCCTTTCGAGGAAGAAGGAGCCTTTTAAACCACTTCATCCGCCATTTGTTGGTTTGTATGTGTGCGGCCCTACCGTTTACAGCGATGCTCATCTTGGTCATGCCCGGCCGGCAATAACCTTCGACCTGCTATACCGTTACCTTACACATCTCGATTATAAAGTCAGGTACGTCCGTAATATTACTGATGTTGGTCATCTTGAAAATGATGCAGATGAAGGGGAGGATAAGATTGAAAAAAGGGCACGACTTGAGCATCTCGAACCAATGGAGGTAGTACAGAGATATATGAACACCTTCCATAAGAATATGGATCAGCTTAATACATTGAAACCTTCAATTGAACCAAGAGCCTCTGGTCATGTCATTGAACAACAGGCATTTATCAAAAATATTATCGATAAAGGGTATGCCTATGAAGTCAACGGGTCGGTTTATTTTGATGTCCGGAAATATAACATAAAATATAATTACGGGAAACTCTCAGGCCGTGTTCTGGAAGAACTTCAGACCAATACCCGTACACTTGAAGCGCAGGATGAAAAGCACAATTCTTTCGATTTTGCCCTCTGGAAAAAAGCCACTCCTGAACATCTGATGAAGTGGTCTTCACCGTGGAGCGAAGGATTTCCAGGCTGGCATCTTGAATGTTCTGCAATGAGCGTAAAATATCTGGGTGAAGTGTTTGATATCCATGGAGGAGGTATGGATCTTCAGTTCCCTCACCACGAGTGCGAGATAGCACAGTCAACGGCAGCTCTGGGGAAAGAGTCGGTAAGGTACTGGATGCACAATAATATGATTACCATCAATGGGCAGAAGATGGCCCGCTCCCTTGGTAATTTCATTACCCTTGATCAGCTTTTCAGCGGTGATCATCCAATGCTTAAACAGCCATATAGTCCTATGACAGTGAGATTCTTCATTCTTCAGGCTCACTACCGCAGCACTGTTGACTTCTCAAATGAAGCCCTCCAGGCAGCAGAAAAAGGATTCCAACGACTGATGAAAGCTGTGGAGACACTTAAAAAATTAAAGCCCTCCCACACTTCGACTATCGATATCAGTGAATTGAAGAAAAAATGCTATGAAGCACTTGACGACGATCTTAACAGCCCTGTTTTGTTATCATATCTTTTTGAAGGAGTGAAATATGTTAATTCATTAAATGAGAATACAGAGAAATTGAACTCTGCTGACCTTGATGCACTGAAAGAACTGTTCAATGCATTCGTTTTTGAGATACTTGGTCTGAAGGATGAAACAGAAGGGAAGAGTGATGAGAAGCTGACTGACAATTTGATTAAAATTATTGTCGACCTAAGGCAAACAGCAAAAAACAATAAAGATTGGGCTGCATCAGATAAGATCAGGGAAGAATTGAAAAAGGCCGGGATAACATTAAAGGATTTGAAAAAGGGAGCGAGTTGGGAAATTGAATGATAACCCCCTATGATCCCCCCAGGGGGGATAAAATACTGCTTCTTAAATCCCCTCCCCCAAGGGGCAAGGGGTGGGTTTCTCTTCTTAAATCCCCTCCCCCAAGGGGCAAGGGGT
>JBGPAF010000174.1:0-4672 GCA_041480535.1 Bacteroidia bacterium | reverse complement strand
TAAAATTTAAAAATAATAGTTAAAATTTTTTATTTTTTAAAATAGGATTAGGATGAATGGAAAGAAAACCACTGGCCGGATAAAATTACCGAAATCAGGATCCTAGTTCAGAACGATGAGCATAGGAGCAGTGAGAATTTCTATGACCTGGCAAAGAGAGATTTAGATACCCGTGATTACGAAGAATTCATGAGCGTAAAAAAATCTGACCAGGACCTTAAAATGCTTGTACGCACCGACGGAGAAATAATAAGGGAGTTTTTGCTTATCGGCGGTGGCGAGGATAATTTTATTATTCAGGCAAAAGGGAGAATTACGGTTAAGGAAGCTGACGATTTCTGTTGTGAGGCAAAGAAGGATCATGGCAGGAGCATGCTCTCAGATCTGGAATAATTGAATATGTGATTATCTTTGTCAGGAAGGATAAAAGCTTCCCCGCTGTCAATGACCAGAATTGATTTCAATAAACTTGTACACACTATAGGCAGAAAACTTTACACACATGCTTACCGGATACTCAGAGATAAGGGAGGATCCGAAGACGCTGTTCAGGAAGTTTTTGTTAAACTATGGAAAATGAACTCAAGACTTGACGAATATGAAAGTGTGGAAGCGCTGGCTGTGACAATGGTTAAGAACTACTGTATAGATCAGATCAGGAAACAAAAATTCGTTGAACCTGGTGAGAATGGTGCTTTTTCCCTGTATCATGATTCCGAGCCTTCTCCCCAGGAAAAGCTTGAGAACAAAGAAACATCTGCTATAATGCACTTGATCATTAATGATCTTCCGGAAATGTACAGGGAGATTATACAACTCAGGGATATAGAAGAGCTTTCTTATGAAGAAATTGCTGATAAAACCGGACAGAATATCAATACTTTGAGAGTGAATCTGTCGAGAGCCAGAAAGAGTGTAAGGGATGAATATAAAAAATACTTTAATGAAGCAAGAGGAAATTAAACAATTGCTTGACAAATATTATGCCGGTGAAACCACCGGTGAAGAAGAAATCTTGCTAAAGAGGTATTTCAGCCAGGCCGATATTCCCGCCGAACTCAGGGATGAAATGGAAATCTTCAGATTTTTTTCGCAGTCATCCGTAATACCTGAACCCTCTGCTGATTTTGAAACCAGGATTATTTCGGCGATCGACTCTTACGATCAGGTATCCGGGGGCATTAAGAGCAGGAAGATTTTTTTAGTCTTAAGCGGGATAGCTGCAGGAATGCTTATACTGGCAGGCACTTATTTCTTTTTTATTCAGAAGACAGAACCGCGTGATACATATTCAGATCCTGAAATTGCTTACGCAGAAACGATGAAAGTACTTTATAATGTTTCCAGTCATCTTAATCATGGAACAAATGCTCTTGGACAAATAGGAGAACTCAGGGACGAAACAAACAGGAGTCTTAATACAATAAGCAAATCAACTGCCATACTCAAAGAAAAAATGAAACCGCTTGATAATATGCTGAGGACAATGGAAAACATCAACACCAGAAGGACAAATAATTAACAACAATTTACCAATCACCAATCACCAGATATGAAAAAGTTAATTCTCTTTAGTACAGCTCTTTGCATGGTCACATTATTACAGGCACAGACTAATGCAATTGATGATCTGTTCGATAAATACGCAGAGAGGGAAGGCTATACAACAGTCTTCATTTCCAGCAAATTATTAAGCCTTTTTGCCCCCAAAGATGCAACCCATGAAGATGGAAGCGACATCATAAAGAGGCTGAAATCGATCAGGATCCTTACTGTTGACGATTCCCTGCTAAATCAAAGCGTAAATTTCTATAAGGAACTCAGCAAAAAGTTGGATCTTTCTGCCTATGAAGAACTTATGGTAGTAAAAGAGGGTCCGGACGTAACTAAGTTCCTGGTCAGACAAAAAGGAGAACTTATTTCCGAACTTCTGATGATTACCGGAGGGCCGGGTGGTAATACCCTGATTTCCATAAAAGGGGATCTTGATCTGAAAAGCCTTTCAGAACTTTCAGAAGATACAGGAATAGACGAACTGAAGGATCTTGAAAAAATCAACAAGAAAGAACCTGAACAATAATATTTTAATGATTCTGCAGGCTAATAATGATTTAGAATTATTTTAACTCACATAATTGTAAAAGTGCATCTTAATTAGTTACTTTCAGGGTTATTATTTAGTTCTGAGGAGTATCTGAATTTGGAAGCACAGAAAATAAATACAGCATACAGATCTCTCCTGAAAGCTGCGGGAAACACCCTGACAGCTGGGGACAAATTGAAGATCAGACGGGCTCTTGATCTTGCACTGAGAGCCTGTAGGAATAATCTTACCCTTACCGGAGAACCGGAAATCCTGCATTCATTATCAGTCGCTACTATTATAGCAGGAGAAATGGGACTGGGCCTGACTTCAATAATAACGGCTCTCCTGCATGACACGTATGACAGACTTGACATTTCACCACAGGACCTTGAAAAAGAGTTTGGTAAAAAAGTGGTGGAGATATTGCAGGGATTTTCACGCATTACAGGGATTGATTCAATGCAATCATCATACCAGGCCGAGAACTTCAGGAAGCTCCTCCTTAGTCTTGCCGATGATGTTAGAGTGATTCTGATAAAGCTTGTCGAACGACTTGAGAATATGAGGAATCTTGATAATGCGCCGGAGAAAGAAAAACTGCCTCTTGCATCTGAAACATATTTCCTTTACGCCCCGTTGGCCCACAGGCTTGGCTTTTATAACCTCAAGTCGGAAATGGAGGATCTTTCTGTTAAATATCTTGAACCTGAACAATATAATTATGTCGACTGCAGATTAAAACAAACCACTGCTTCAAGAAATAAACTAATAAAGGAGTTCTCTGCTCCCCTGAGTGAACAATTGGAGAAACAAGGCTTTAGGTTTACAATTAAAAGCCGCACTAAATCAGTGCATTCCATAATGCTTAAAATGAAAAAGCAGGGTGTGGAATTTGATGAAGTGTATGATCTCTTTGCAGTAAGGATAATCCTTGACAGCAGCCAGGAGAATGAGAAGTCAGACTGCTGGAGAGTCTATTCAATAGTTACGGACCTTTATCAGCCTAATCCAAGCCGTCTGCGTGACTGGATCTCGGTACCCAAGTCAAATGGCTATGAATCCCTTCATACCACGGTGGTTGGACCAAGAGGTAAATGGGTGGAGGTTCAGATCAGGTCATCAAGAATGGACGAGGTAGCAGAAAAAGGTCTTGCAGCCCATTTCAAATATAAAGGGATTAAGGGGGAAGGGGGTCTTGATACCTGGCTTACAAAAATGCGTGATATTCTTGAATCGTCTGAAAAAGAAGATGATGCATTTCTTGATCAGGTCAGGTCAGGGTTATATACAGATGAGGTTTTTGTATTCACACCGAAAGGTGATCTTCGCCAGCTTCCTGCTGGTTCAACTCTTCTCGACTTTGCTTTTGATATCCATACTGCTGTGGGAGCATCATGCGTAGGAGGCAAGGTAAACGGAAAGAATGTCACTATCAGGCACATCCTCCAGAATGGCGATCATGTCTCAATAATTCGGTCAAAAAATCAGAAACCAAAGCAGGACTGGCTCTCCTTTGTAGTAACCAGTAAAGCCAAAACCAAAATAAAACAGGCACTGAGCGAGGAAAAAACAAGAGCTGCTGCTGAAGGGAAAGAAATACTTATGCGCCGCCTGAAGAACTGGAAAATGAATTACGGTGATTCCGTTATTCAGAAACTGATAGTTCATTATGGCCTGAAGACTGCCCAGGATCTTTATTGCAATATTGAATCCGGAAAGACAGATCTTCTTGAAATTAAGGAAGTTTTATTGAAGGGAGAACCGGAAGAGATCCCAGGTCCGATTCCCGAATTACCTGAAAAAGAATTAAAAGAAGTAGCTGGGACACAATATTCAGATTATTTGATAATTGAGGACAGGGTGGAGGGACTCGACTACAAGCTTTCAAAATGCTGTAATCCTGTATTCGGAGATGCTATTTTCGGGTTTGTTACTATTTCGGAAGGGATTAAAATTCACAGGAGAGGCTGTCCGAATGCCCATAATATGATGGCCAGGTACCCTTACCGGGTAGTTGTAGCCCGATGGACCAAGGCTAAAGGAGCTCCGACATTCAGTGCCATAATAAAGATTTCAGGAGTTGAAGATATTGGAATCAATAATAAAATTGCTGATATAATTTCCGGATACAATGTCAGCGTAAGGAGCTTCAACTATAACATGGATGAGGGAATGTTTGAAGGTACGCTGAACATTATGGTTCCAAATAATGATGTTCTTTATGGGATAATAAAGAAAATTCAATCAATCAAAGGCGTGCTTAAAGCCTCAAGACAAAACAGTGATTAACTAATAATACATAATACATTACAAAATGTTCAACAACCTTTTGTTCATTTCTCTGGCACCTATTCTGATTATTGCATTTTATATATATAGCCGGGATAAATATGAAAAAGAGCCTCTATCTATATTATTAAAAGCCTTATTGACAGGTGTTTTAATAGTATTACCTGTAGTGCTGATTGAAAAACTTCTTACTATGCCGTCTGAGCTGATGGAAGGATTGCCCGCTGCTGCTTACACTGCTTTTATCGTTGCAGGTTTAACAGAAGAGAGTATGAAATTCCTTGCTTTTTATTTTTT
>JBGPAF010000173.1:0-4696 GCA_041480535.1 Bacteroidia bacterium | reverse complement strand
GTTACAGTCCGGATCATTGAATGCTTTTACTCCAAGCCAATAAATGCTTTCAAGGGTCCTTACAGATGTTGTTCCGACAGCAATTATTCTTCCATGATATTTTATCAATTCACTGATTGTAACATTTGTTACAAAAAAATACTCACTATGCATAATGTGACCAGAAATTGTATCAGCTTTTACCGGCTGGAATGTACCTGCGCCTACATGCAAAGTGATCTCTTCCTGCTTAATGCCTTTCGCATGCAATCTTTCAATCAATTCACCAGTAAAATGAAGGCCGGCAGTCGGGGCCGCGACCGAACCCCTGACCGAGGAATAGATTGTCTGGTACCTGCAGGTATCTTCTTCTTCGTCTTCTCTTGCAATATAAGGCGGAAGAGGCGTGTGGCCCGAGGCTTCTATTACTTCACTGAAACTTAAATCTCTGTTGTTCCATTCAAACCTTATCCTCCATGCTTCCCCCTCAGGGGAAACCTTTTTAGCAAAAAGCTCATAATCTTTATTTTCATGATGGAATTTCATCAGTATGATCCCGGTTTTCCATTTTTTAAGGTTCCCGATAATGCATTTCCACTCTACATGACCTTTTGATGAAAATGAGGTCTCATAATCAGCAGGAGAGAGAGGCTCAAGACATAAGATCTCAATTTGTGCTCCTGATTTCTTCTGAAACAGCAGTCGTGCTTTGATGACGCGGGTGTTGTTGAAAACAAGCAGTGAATCAACCGGAATATACCTGTCGAGGTTTCTGAAGATATCGGATGAAATAGTATTGCCGTCGAAAAGCAAAAGTTTTGAACTGTCCCGTTCCTTAACAGGGTATTGAGCTATCCTGTCTTCAGGCAGGTCATAATCATAATCGGCAATATTTATGTCCTTCACTAATTCTTTTTTACATCCCCCTGCCCCCTCAAAGGGGGAAATACTGTCACCAAAAGTAACAATTTTAAAGGTTTCCCCTCTTTTTTGTATCTTTGTACCGCAGCAGGCTGTTCCATCGTTCTCCGCCAATTGGCGGAGGAAGGAAAGTCCGGACAACACAGAGCACCATGCTTCCTAACGGGAAGATATCCGTGAGGATATAGCAGTGTAACAGAAAATAACCTCTCCGCCAGCTGGCGGAGGAAGGGTGAAAAGGTGAGGTAAGAGCTTACCGGTCCTGATGGCAACACCAGGAGCCGTACACCTGATGGGTTGAAAGACCATGTATACCGGCGGTAAGGACTGCTCGTCCGATGCCGGGGGGTAGGTCGTAGGATCCCGCAAGTGATTGCAGGACAAGATAAATGATGGAATCCGGTTCTAATATCTCTCGCAGATGCATGAACCGGTACAGAATCCGGCTTACAGGCCCGCTGCAACTAAAAACGGGACGTATTTGCGTCCCGTTTTTGTATATGTGACGAGCGTAGCATGCTACGCCCTTACAACCTATTTGATTTTAAACACTGTGTCCTCCATCGGGATATCAACTTCCACCTTTGTGAAAGTAGTTACTATTTCCATTCCGCTTGTTGATGTGGTTGTTTTCATTGGCAACAGGATCCCATTGGTTTCGGTATATTCTGATGGGAAAGATTCGACTGTCATAGCCATTCCTCCCTGATTAACATCGGCAACAGTTTTTAATAGAAGATAAGTGGATTTATCGATAAACATTGTGGCTGAATTGCCTCCTTCAAGAGCTGCTTTAACCTTGAATACAGGTTTCCCGTTTACATTGTCTTCTCCTTCAAGGGTCAGCTTACCGTCTTTAAGGTATTGAGCCATATAGTTATTGAACATATTACTCCTGGCTACGTCCTTAAGCTGGTCAGCCGTCATTTCAACAGGTTCAGTCGAACCGGCCATCGGGTTTATCATGTAACCTTTTTCCCCGTCAAAGACCTGAACAATCTCCTGTCCGTTAAAGCTTGTCACGCTTTTAAATTTGTTTGGATTCTTCATCCACATCTCCATAGGCATATCCATGCCCATCACTGATGTTTTGGCTGTAAGCTTCAGAGTCTTAAAATCTGAGATTTTGTCGAGCTTGTTTGCTACAGTGTATTTGCTGATGATATCTTCAATCGACTGCGCGTTTAATACAATAACCACAAGAAGAAATGATACTGAAAGTAATAACTTTTTCATACAAATTGTTTTTAAGTTTTAATAATTAAAAGGTATTGATTGTTTTTCTTAATTCTGTCAGTAATATCAAAAGTCGTTCCAATTTTGAAAGGTGCAGCATATTTGCTCCATCGGATTTTGCTGAAGCCGGGTCGGGATGAGTTTCCAGGAAAATGCCATCGGCACCAACGCTTATCGCAGCTTTTCCTATTGTCTCGATCATTTCCGGATTTCCGCCGGATACTCCTTTTTCCTGGTTTGGTTGCTGAAGGGAATGAGTAATATCCATTATAACAGGAACTCCTGTCTGCTGCATTATAGGTATGTTTCTGAAATCAACAATAAGGTCCTGGTATCCGAATATATTGCCCCGGTCAGTTAGCATTATGTTGTTATTTCCTGACTCTCTTACTTTATCAACGGCAAACTTCATGGAGGTTCCTGATAAAAACTGCCCCTTTTTAATATTTACCCATCTGCCTGTCTTTGCAGCTGCTACAAGGAGATCGGTCTGACGGCAGAGGAATGCCGGTATCTGGAGAATATCGACATATATGGCTGCCATTCCTGCTTCATCAGGATTGTGTATATCCGTAATTACAGGTATTGCATATTCCTTTCTGACTTTTGCGAGGATCTCAAGAGCTTTAATGTCCCCGATACCCGAAAATGAATCACCTCTTGATCTGTTTGCTTTTCTGTAGGAGGCTTTGAAAACTAAAGGAAGCTGAAATTGATCAGATAACTTAACCAGATGCTCAGCGATTTCAAAGACTATTTTTTCTCCTTCCACAACACATGGACCAGCGATCAGCAGAAAATTTCCAGTCTCCCCATATTTCAGTCCGGGAATATTTATTCCGTGTTTTAACATTTAATGGTAAATATAGTGAATTATTTTTCGTAGTCGTAAATATCTTTCCACAGACCATTTAGCCTTTTTCTTATTTCCTCTTCTTTAGGATTTAATCCGGGTTTATAAAATTTTGTTCCCTTTATTTCTTCAGGCAGGAAATTATCCTTTACAAAATTTCCTTCAAAACTGTGAGCATATTTGTAATCCTTATGGTATCCCAGATCTTTCATAAGTTTCGTTGGGGCATTTCTTATATGCAACGGTACAGGAAGGTCTCCTTTATCTCTCACCATTGCCTGTGCATCTTCAATTGCCATGTAGGAAGCGTTGCTTTTTGGCGACGTGGCAAGGTAAACAGCTGCTTCGGAGAGAATTATTCTCGATTCGGGCCATCCTATTACATTGACAGCTTCAAAACATGTCTGTGCCAGCAGAAGCGCATTAGGATTTGCCAGGCCAATATCCTCAGCTGCCAGGATTAGCATCCGCCTGGCAATGAATTTAGGGTCCTCACCTCCTTCAACCATTCTTGCCAGCCAGTAGACAGCAGCATTCGGATCGCTTCCACGCATTGATTTGATAAATGCCGAAATTATATCATAGTGCTGTTCTCCGTTCTTGTCATATATAGCAAGGTTTTTCTGGACATGCCTCAGCACTTTTTCATTATCCACAATTATCTTTTCTGAACCAGTTTCATCAGCTTCAGATGAGACAACAAGTTCAAGTGCATTGTACAATTTTCTTGCATCACCACCGGAAATACGCAGAAGGGCTTCATTTTCCCTGATATCAATATCAAATTTTGCCAGGTAGATATCTTTCTTAAGAGCTCTTTCCAGAAGCAGGATCAGCTCGTTCTCATTCAGCGGATTCATTACATAAACCTGACAACGCGAAAGGAGAGGAGAAATTACCTCAAAGGATGGATTTTCTGTAGTGGCGCCTATCAGCGTTATTATCCCCTGTTCAACAGAACCAAGAAGTGAATCCTGCTGAGATTTGTTGAAACGGTGGATCTCATCGATAAAGAGTATTGGATTTGGCTGATCAAAAAACTGCAGTTTCTTTGCTTTTTCAATAGTCTCCCTGACATCCTTTACCCCTGAGTGTACAGCACTCAGATGAAAAAACGGCCTTTTCAGAGTATTTGCTATGATCCATGCAAGGGTGGTTTTTCCGACTCCCGGAGGACCCCATAAAATAAATGAAGGTATATTTCCTGATTCAATTACTCTCCTGAGGACAGCGTTTTTACCGACCAGATGCTCCTGTCCGCAGAATTCGTCAAGATTCTTTGGCCTTAGTCTGTCAGCCAGTGGTTGATTTGCCAGCATTATGAAATGTTTGTGTAAAAATAATAAAAACAATGAATGATCTTATTCCCCGTGTTCAGCAGACATTATCGGTTCATTTTTATTATTATCATTGCAGACTATAATCTTTCGCCACAGGAATGATCAGGAAAGCATTCTTATATACACTTTCAGCAACACTCTTTTTCAGCTGTAATACGGCTTTAATCCAGCAAAAGCCCTTAATGTCTGAAGGTCAGAATATTATTGCTGACAGCGGCATGGTGGTTTCAGCCCACAGGGAAAGTTCAAGGATTGGAATCGCAATTCTGAGGAAAGGAGGTAATGCAGTAGATGCAGCTGTAGCAACTGAGTTTGCTCTTGCTGTCTGCTATCCCGAAGCAGGCAATATAGGCGGCGGAGGATTTAT
>JBGPAF010000172.1:0-4700 GCA_041480535.1 Bacteroidia bacterium | reverse complement strand
GACCTCTCAGCTCGTGCAGCAGCACGTTCAGTGATTCAGGGATGCCTGGTAATGGCATCGGTTCTCCTTTGACGATTGATTCATAAGCTTTGGCGCGGCCGATGACATCATCAGATTTGATTGTCAGTATTTCCTGAAGAATATGTGCAGCACCGAATGCTTCAAGGGCCCATACTTCCATTTCACCAAATCTCTGACCTCCAAACTGTGCCTTACCTCCCAGCGGCTGCTGGGTGATAAGCGAGTAAGGTCCTATAGAACGGGCATGCATTTTATCATCAACCATGTGTCCCAGCTTAAGCATGTAAATCACACCAACTGTTGCAGGCTGGTCAAATCTTTCCCCGGTACCTCCATCATAAAGATATGTTTTACCATATTTCGGCACATTGGCTTTTTCAGTATATTCGGTGATCTGATCTATTGTTGCTCCGTCAAATATCGGAGTTGCGAACTGAAGTCCAAGTTTTTGTCCGGCCCATCCAAGAACTGTTTCATAGATTTGCCCAAGGTTCATCCTCGAAGGTACACCAAGCGGATTAAGAACAATATCAACAGGAGTGCCGTCCTCAAGGAAAGGCATATCTTCAGGACGTACAATTCTTGCAACAATCCCTTTATTTCCATGCCGTCCGGCCATCTTATCTCCAACCTTTACCTTACGCTTCTTGGCAATATATACCTTTGCAAGGCGTACGATACCGGCTGGCAGCTCATCACCTATTGTAATGTTATATTTCTTGCGTTTGAAGATACCATCGATCTCCTTATACTTGATAATATAATTATGAAGGAGCTGTTTTATTGAGTCGTTTTTATTCTTATCAGTTGTCCATTTGCTAGGATTGATATTAAGAAAATCTATCTCCTGAAGTTGTTTCAGAGTGAATTTACTTCCTTTCGGAATAACGTCAACATTGAGATAATCCTTTACACCCTGAGATGTCTTGCCATTAACAAGGATAAAAAGTTTATCAACAAGCCGTGCCTTCAGTTCATCAGTACTTCTGTTGAAATCTGTTTCGATCTTGTCGAGTAGGGGTTTCTCAACTGCTTTTGCTTTTCTGTCCTTGATGGCCCTTGTAAAGAGTTTTTTGTCAATTACAACACCTTCGAGTGACGGGCCTGCTTTCAGGGAAGCATCTTTGACATCACCAGCTTTATCGCCAAAAATTGCGCGAAGCAGCTTTTCTTCAGGTGAAGGATCCGATTCTCCTTTTGGAGTGATCTTGCCTATCAGGATATCTCCCGGAATTATATGAGCTCCGATCCTTATCAGACCGTTTTCATCAAGGTTTTTGGTAGCTTCCTCGCTGACATTTGGAATATCGGAAGTCAATTCTTCAAGACCACGCTTGGTGTCGCGAACCTCGAGAAGATATTCATCAATGTGCACTGAGGTGAACATATCCTCCTGAACAACTTTCTCAGAAATTACGATAGCATCCTCAAAATTATACCCTTTCCATGGCATGAAGGCTACTTTAAGGTTGCGTCCGAGAGCCAGTTCACCGTTTTTGGTACCATAGCCTTCTGTAAGAACCTGTCCCCTGGTTACTTTTTCACCCTTTTTAACGACCGGAGTCAGGTTTATACATGTATTCTGATTTGTTTTCCTGTATTTTGGAAGGACATACCGTTTGATGTCGTCATCAAAGCTTACAAATTTTTCCTCATCGGTGCGTGTATAGCGGACAACGATCTCGTTTGAATCGACAAATTCCACAACACCGTCGCCTTCAGCTACATAAAGGATCCTGCTGTCTCTTATCACCTGTCCTTCGAGTCCGGTTCCGACAATCGGTGCTTCCGGGTTAATAAGCGGAACAGCCTGACGCATCATATTCGATCCCATAAGGGCTCTGTTTGCATCGTCGTGTTCAAGGAACGGGATAAGTGACGCAGCAATTGAAGCTATCTGGTTCGGTGCGACGTCCATAAGGTCAACTTTAGCAACCTCTTCGAAAGGATAATCTGCCTCATAACGGCATTTTGCCCTTGCGTTCTCAAAATGACCATCTTTTAAAAGAGCTGCATTTGCCTGGGCAATCATCTTTTCTTCCTCTTCCTCGGCGCTGAGCCATACTATACCTTCCGGGCTGAAATCAACCTGAGCTTCTTTTACCTTAAGGTACGGTGTTTCAATAAATCCAAGGTCGTTTATTTTGGCATAAATACAGAGTGATGAGATTAGACCGATATTGGGTCCTTCAGGAGTTTCGATAGGGCAAAGCCTTCCATAATGTGTATAATGCACGTCCCTTACTTCGAATCCAGCTCTTTCACGCGACAGACCGCCTGGTCCGAGGGCTGACATACGACGTTTATGTGTCATTTCAGCCAGCGGATTGGTCTGATCCATAAACTGCGACAGCTGATTTGTTCCGAAGAATGAGTTTATAACAGATGAAAGTGTTTTTGAGTTTATAAGATCAACCGGGGTGAATACCTCATTGTCTCTCACATTCATTCTTTCGCGGATTGTACGGGCCATGCGTGCAAGTCCAACGCCAAACTGTGCATATAACTGTTCTCCTACTGTCCGGACCCTCCTGTTACTCAGGTGGTCGATATCGTCGACATCAGTTTTTGCATTGATAAGTTGAATCAGGTAACCTATGATCTTGATTATGTCTTCCTTTGTAAGGACCTTGACATTTGTCTCGGTGCTAAGTCCCAGTTTTTTATTTATCCTGTAACGGCCGACTTCGCCAAGGTCGTATCTCTTATCCGAAAAGAACAATTTATCTATCACATCTCTTGCAGTTGCCTCGTCGGGCGGTTCAGCATTGCGGAGCTGGCGGTAGATATAAATAACTGCTTCTTTTTCAGAGTTACAGGGATCTTTCTGAAGTGTATTATATATTATTGCAAAATCCGAAAGGGTAGAGTCTTCCTTGTGCAGAAGTATTGCTTTGGCACCTGAATCAACAATCATATCGACATGTTCTGGTTCTATGACTGTTTCCCTGTCGAGAATCACCTCATTTCTTTCAATTGACACCACTTCTCCTGTATCCTCGTCAACAAAGTCTTCAACCCATGTTTTCAGAACCCTTGCGGCAAGCTTACGACCAACAAGTTTTTTAATATTTGTTTTTGAGACTTTATGCTCTTCGGCAAGGTTGAATATTTCGAGGATCTCTTTATCGCTCTCAAAACCTATAGCTCTGAGAAGAGTAGTTACCGGCAGTTTCTTCTTTCTGTCGATATATGCGTACATCACGTTGTTGATGTCTGTAGCAAATTCGATCCATGAACCTTTGAAAGGGATTATCCTTGCCGAGTACAGTTTAGTACCGTTGGCATGGATGCTCTGACCGAAGAAAACACCAGGTGATCTGTGTAATTGTGATACAACAACCCGTTCAGCCACGTTAATTACAAATGTGCCCCTTTCAGTCATATAAGGCACTGTTCCAAGATATACATCCTGGATAACGGTATCGAAATCTTCGTGTTCAGGATCAGTGCAATAGAGTTTAAGCTTTGCCTTGAGAGGAACACTGAATGTCAGTCCGCGTTCAATACACTCTTCAATGGTGTAGCGCGGAGGGTCGATGTAATAATCGAGGAATTCGAGAACGAAATTATTCCTTGTATCAGTAATTGGAAAGTTTTCTGTAAAGACCTTGAAGAGTCCTTCTTTTTTCCTGTTTTCGGGGGTTGTCCCAAGCTGGAAAAACTCTCCGAATGATTTCAACTGAACTTCCAGAAAATCGGGGTAATCAAGCTGATTTTTCCTGGAAGCAAAACTAATTCTTTCAGTATTTTTTGAGGACATTTATAAAAGATTAAGTGAACTTACAATTAAAAGAACGAAAAGGCTTAGTTCCGCCAGCTGGCGGAACCAAACCTAAAACCCAAAAATCAGGTATAACTTATTTAAGTTCAACTTCAGCTCCTGCGTCTACTAATTGATTTTTAATAGCTTCTGCTTCATCTTTAGATACACCTTCTTTTACAGGGCCCGGAGCTGCGTCAACAACTGCTTTTGCTTCCTTCAGTCCGAGACCGGTGATATCCTTGACCAGTTTAACAATCTGTAATTTCTGTCCGCCGGCTGCTTTCAGGATAACATCAAATGTTGTTTTCTCTTCAGCTTTCGGGGCTTCGGCACCAGCCGCCGGACCAGCAACAGCTACTGCAGTCGCTGCAGGTTCGATACCATACTCTTCTTTAAGTATTTTTGCCAGTTCGTTTACCTCTTTTACAGACAGGTTAACCAGTTCTTCTGCAAATTTCTTAAGATCTGCCATTTTTATAGAATTTTTAAATTGATTATACTTTAATTAATTTTCTTTTTTTGATAGTGTTTCAAGAACACCGTGCAATTTATTTCCGCCTGATTGTAAAGCTGATACAACATTCCTGGCTGGTGACTGAAGGATGAGAATTATATCTCCGATCAGTTCATGTTTTGTTTTCACGGAGATAAGAATGTCGAGCATTTGTTCTCCAATAAAAACTGATTCCTGAACGTATGCGCCTTTAAGAACAGGCTTATCATGTTGTTTCCTGAACTCCTTTATGAGTTTGGCAGGACCGTTTCCGGTTTGTGTAAACATGATGGATGTGGTACCTTTTAGAACCGGATATAGTTCCTGAAAGTCACCTTCGGACATTTCGAGTGCTCTTTTAAGAAGGGTGTTTTTTACGACAATAAGTTTAATGTCATTTTCAAAACACTTTCTTCTCAG